>NZ_KI421512.1:8962-15558 GCF_000473265.1 Amycolatopsis thermoflava N1165 | reverse complement strand
CTGGCGCGCGCCCTTCGGGCCGCTTTTCCTTGCGTAGCAAGGAATTTCAGAGACCGCGTATCGAAAGCCGTTGTGCCACAAGGGTTTTCGAGTCTGTCCACTTCAGATTTTTGCTTAAAGTATTGTGCTGTAAGCCTTTTTGCCACTCGCTACGCTCCTGGCGGTTGTTGTCCTTTTGGGACTGTCCACACAAGATCTCTTGTATATCCCCAAACTAGCGCTTTTAGTGATGATCGCGGGTAGCTCTTGACATATCCCATTGGTGTTGTTCCGCGTAATCCGCCGGATTACTTCCCGCTGGTCGGCCCACGGCCGGAAAGGCCCCTGGTTGCCCCTGAGAGCGCCTGAGTCTCGCAGCCGGTGTGTTGTGTCCATTGGGCGAGTAGAACGCCTCACGCGGGCGCTCAGGGCGCGGGAAACGGCTCGGGCGGGGCAGGTGGGCGGTTACCGTGGATCGCATGGTGATCATGCGGAGGGGGCCTGGCCGGGCGGGTGATCCGGTGCAGGGGGTGCGCGAGTGGGGGCCGCTGCTGGCGGCCGTGGTGCTCGGGGTGGTGCTGTGGCAGCTCTCGGGGAACGCATGGCCGTGGCTCTACGCGGTGGGGGTGCTGGCCGTGCTGGCGCTGCTGGGGATCAACCGGCGAGTGGCCGGGACGGTCGGGGCCGTGGTGGCGGATCTGGTCTGGCTGGTGGCCTGGCCGTGGTGGGGCTGGCTGTTCGTGGGCGCGGCCGTGGCGCTGGGGCTGGGGGTGCGCTGGCTGGCGATCGAGCTACGCGGGCGGCGGCGGGCAAGTGGCCGGCAGTTGGTCCCGATCAGCCGGGAGCTGGCGGCCGAGGTCACCACGCCGATCCCCCGGTACCTGCCGTGGGCGCTGCCGGGCTGGCGGGGGCGGCCGGTCCGGCGCTGGCACACGGTGACCGCGTTGGTGCTCGGTGCGGCGCTGCTGGCCGGGGGGCTCGTGGCGTGGCGGCTCGATGTGGCAGCGCAGGAACGGCGGCGGCAGGCCGATTTGGACGCGGCGCACGCCGAGGCGTTCAACCGGATCTTGCCCAGCGATTCGGGAGACCTGCTCCACTACTGGCTCCGCGCGATCGCGGAGCGGCACCCGCAGTACGCGTGCTTCATGATGACGCCCCCGGCCGGGCGCGATTTCGCTGAGGCGATGGGCGCGGACTCGTGCGAGCACGGTGTGGACGCGCTGGCTCGGCAGGTGCCCAACGGTGGCGGAGTGGCGTACTACAACTCGGCCTATCTCGCGCTCAGCGGGGAGAACGTCACCTACCTGAGCACGGGCCGGATCGTGGTGGACATGTGCAACCTCGAACTCGATCCGCCGGGCACCGGGCCGGATGACCTTGGGGTGTTCACGATGGACCCGGCCAGCAGTGGCGGCGGGCGGTGGGTCACGGCCTACATGAAGTGCTTGTGATCGGGGTCCTCTGTGGTCTCGCGGTCCTCGTCGGCGTCGGGCTCGTTGGGAGCCTGGCCGCCCTCGTCGGTGGCTGCCTCGGCGGGGTGGTGACCCCACAGGCTCCACTCGACGGGCGGGAACTTCCGTGGTTCGGGCACTGTGTCTCCTTGCGGCGCGGGTAATCCGCGGCTTGCCGGGGATAGAGCGAGGGCCCCGCACGGCCCACCTGGCGGTGGGGCCTGCCCGTGCGGGGCCTCGTTGAGAGTAGATCAGCGGACGAGGGTGACGGTTCCGCTGGCGTCCCGAGTGACGTGCTTCCTGGCGTGGCAGCACATCAGGTAGGCGATGCCCTGATCGGCGAACCACTCGAAGATCACATCAGGGTCGGGGCAGTTGCACAGCTTGTCCTGTGCTCCCATCACGTTCCCCCGAGCTACATCCGCGCGAAGGTCTGGTGGTCGGTGACCACCTCGTCCTCGGCGAACTCGTCGGGGGTCTCGTACCCCTCGAAGTAGACGAACACCTTTCCGTTGCGGGCCTTGACATCCCGGACTTCCAGGTGGCTGATGACCTGGCCGGGGGTGATGTTGCGGGCGAGGGTGTCTGCCATGACTTTCCTTTCTCTGTAAGGGTTTTCCAGGCAGGCGCGGTGCAGGGCGCGAGGTCAGCTCTCGTCTGAAACGGGTCCGAGTCGCTGAGCATCAGCGGGCAACGGCAGGTTTTTCGCTCGGTGCCACACGACCGCATCCCAGTCAGCAGGGGCATTTTGGGTGTAGAGCCCATCGGTGGGGCTCCACCACAGGGGCGGCATCTCGGCGGGCACGGTGGCACCGAGCGGGTTGGTGCGAACATCGTCGGCCTTGCGCCAGCCCTGCTCGATCAGATAGCGGGCAAGGTCATCCCGTTCCCACGGGACGGTGTTCACCGCACTCTCCAGGTCGCGGCGCATCTCCTCGGTGTGCATCTCGACGCGCATCTGTTCGATCTGTTCGTAGCTCATGAAATGACCCTTTCTCAGCAGTGATCGAGCACGGCCGCGATCGCGTTGACCTCGGCCTGGTCGGCGGTGAGGTGATAGCGGGTTTTGATCTCCACCCACTGGCGCACGTACTCGCAGCGGCCTTGCGCGGGAAGCCAGTGCGCCACGTCCTGGTCCCCCTTGCTGCGGTTGGATTTCGCGGTGACGACCGCCAGGACGGCCGGGTCGTTGGCGTAGCTCTCGCGCTGTTCGGCCGTCCAGGTGCGGGCTCCGGAGCGCTCGGCCTCGGCCAGCGGAACCACGTGGTCGACGTCCAGCTCGGACGGGGTGAACTCGCCGCTGGTGGCGGTGACGGTCACGCCGTCGTAGGGGCTGACCCAAGTGCCGGCCAGCACGCGGCATGCCTTGCCGGTGACCACGTTCTGGCCCCGCTCGCGCAGCAGCAGTTCCCGCCGGTCACATCCGCCGTCGAAGTACTGCCACTCGCCCCAGGCGTCCCGGTCGTAGTGCGCGCCGGTGTCCTCGGGAGCGACAGTCAGGCTGGCGGCCGTGGGCGGGAGCTGGCGGGCTGCCGGTTCGTTGGCCTGCCGGACGGCCCACTGGCCGCCCAGGACGATCGCGGACGCGGCGGCCACCAGGGCCACCCATCGGCGGGTGCTCATCGGTCCTCCCCCTCTGCCAGGACGTTGAACAGTTCGAGCTGGCCGTCCACTGGCTCACCCAGGGTGGCGGCCGTCCGGGCGGCTCGGCAACGGCCACGGTCACGCGAGCGGGCCGACCGGGCGCGGGCGGCGCGCCAGTCCTCGGCGCTCATGCCGCCGTGGGCGCGGGCCGGGGCGGTCTCAGGCGTGGGCATCGCGGTCTGGCCGGACACGGGGTCGCTGGGGACCGCGTGCAGGTGGCGGCGGCGGGCGCTCACCGGACCTCACCGGCCGGGGCCTGCTCCACTCGGATGACCTTGCCCAGTTCGAGCGCGTACGCCAGCTCGGCGCGGGTGCTCTCGCCCATGTAGCCGTTGCGGGTGACGAACAGGACCACATCGGCGCGGCGGATCTTGGCGCGGTGCAGTTCGTCCAGGGCGACCTTGGTCGCTGCCAGGTCGGTGATGTTGAGCCGGGGGTCCGGGTTGCGGAGGTCGATTTCGGGACGGACCACGATCCGACCGGCCAGGGTTTCGCGCTGGGCGGCCAGGGTCAGGTCCGGCATGAATCGGGTCGGACCGCAGATGCACACGATTTCGTTCATTGCTGGGGCTCCCATTCGGGCACGTTGTGAATGAAGACGTGGAAGTGACGCTGGAGTCTGTCCAGGATTTCAGCGGCGGGCCGGTGCGCGGCCGGGGAATCCAGCGCGGCCTTTTCCAGGGGGGCCAGGGTGGCCGACCACCAGAATTCGTGATCGGACCATGTCCTGGCTATTTCCCTGGCGGCTTTCTCGACCGGGCGGGAACTGATTCCTTCGGCCCATTCCAGGTACGCGGCTATATCCGTGGACTTGAAAGTCCGGGACATGGCACCTTATGCGCCCTTGGATTCGCTCTCGGGCTCGTCGTCGGTGTCCAGACCCAGGCGCTTACGCTCCCAGGCTTGCAAATCGGAAACCAGGTAGAGATCTTCCTGGCCGCGATTGCCGACCGGCTCGGGGAATGAGCCGTCACCATTCTTCTTGGCCTTTTTCTTGGCGGCCCGGAGCACTTCCAGTGCCAAGTTAGTCAGGCGGTCGGGGTCGGCGTTCGGGTGTCGCTGGTTGGCCTGGTGGATCAGCCCCATGAGGTGCCCGTCGGTGAGGGCCTGGCGCAGGCCCACGGCCTTGGTGTCGGGTCCCAGCAAGGTCAGCTTCCTAGCCTGTTCTCCCAGGACAGGGGTGTCGCTGGGAGCGTGGGAAGCTGGGAGCTGCGGGGCCTCGTCGTCGTCGTAGGTGACGAACCGGCCGCCGGGCAGGAAGCCGCGGACGAACGCCTCCCGGTCGGCCACCTCCACGTCCCGCTCAGTGATCCAGGGGGCCATTTCGCCGTTGTCGAACCATTCCGGGGCAGGCTCGAATTCCGAGCACATCGCACGGGTGTCCTCAGGCGTGATGTAGGCAATCTGGAATTCCTCAACACCCTTTCCAGCCTGGCCGATCACAGCGCGACCGGGAATGCCTGCATCAACATTGATTTTTTTGAATTCGTGTCCGAATGCGGTAACCCACTTCGGCGTGGAGGTGGGGCCGATCAGGATTTTGGTCCCGATCAGGTCGCGCGCCGCAGTGCTTTTGAATGTGCCCTGGGAGTAATCGTGCGTGCCGACCACCACACGGTGATTCTTGGTGCGACCCTGCATCAGAATCACGTGGAACCACGAATACACCGGAACTTCGCCCTTTTCGCCAAGGCCGCGTTTCCAGTAGATATCCGCCGCCTGGACAAACGAACCGAACTCGTCGATGAGCAGGACACGCGGGGGGATTTCCTCGGCCGGGTAACCGCGCTCGATCGCCTTGGTGACCGCCTTGGCGGAGGTCAGAAATTCGGCGACGCATTTCACCGCGCTAACCACGTCGGTGTGAACGCGGAAACCGCTGATTCCGGCCACCGAGTCGTTAAACGATTCCTGCTTGAGATCGATAATGTCCACCAGGCCACCGTGGGCGCGCCAGTGAATGGCCGGGAGCGTGAGTGTGGTGGTTTTCCCGCCGCCGCTACCTGCGGAAACGCCCCAGTGCGGGGTTTCGGTCTCGGTTTCCACGAACACCTTTTCGGTACCGCTTTTGCCGACGTAGATGCGGTATTGGTCCGGGCTCAGCTCCCATTCGACCTGCTTGGGCGGCTTGGGCTTGGCCGTGGACCGGGTGAACGTGGCGTAGTGCGGGTGCTCGGTGAGGTGCCAGCGGGCGTTCCACTTGCCGCCCAGCCGGTCCTCGATCAGGCCCACCACGGCCGCCGCCTGCGCGCCGGACCAGTCGTCGGGCAGCGCCAGCCACACAGGGTCGCCACCAGGCGTCTTGTAGCTCAGCGGGACCTCTAGCTGGACCTCGTGCGGTTCGAGCCGCAGCAGGCCGCTCAGGGCCGTTTTCAGGGCCGCCACGAGCTGGCGGGTGGCGCGGACGTGGCGGATGCGCGCGGCGCGGGCCTCGACCATCTCGCGCGGCTCGTAGCGCCAGGTGCCCCACTTGACCCGGGTGGGGATCATGCCCGCGTCCATCAGCCGGGCGTCCGGGGTGAACCCGAGCAGCGTCCACAGGTTCGGCCGGGGCGTGGCCGGGCCGTCCGGCAGGGCCAGCGGCTGGCGGTGCGCGAGCCTGGCCGGCCGGTGCATCGGCGGCCGGGGCGCGTTCGGGTCGTTCCGGTCGAACAGGGCCGGGTCCGTGAACGGGGCGGCCGGGGTGTTCGTGAACGCGTTCGGCTGGACCGGGACGGCCGGGATCTCAACCGTCTGCTCGTTCGGGCTCTCCGGCGGGACGCCGGGGCGCTGGTCGCTGGTGCCGTTCACGTGTCCTCCCGCGTTCATGATCCATGACGGGGACGCGTTCAGCGGGGGTGTGTGATGAGGGAAGATGCTCATTGCCGAGACCTCGTTTCTCGGAAGTGGGTAGGCGGCCGGACTTAGCGGGAAGGCCGTCTACCTGCGCTTTTTAGGGTGTTCGCTCAGGGTGTTCACGGGTGTTCGTGAACGCGTTCAGTGCTTGTGCTGGCGTCCAGCCGCGCACGCCGCGCAAAGCTGTCCAGGCTCCGATGAACGCTTCTTGCGCGCCTGGTCGGCTGGGACCCTCTGGCCGCACGTGGTCTTCACAGAGCCGTCCCACCAGGACTTTTTGCCGCTGTGGTAGATCGGCTGGGACTTCTTCGCCATGATCGTTTCCTTCCTCGGGCTGTTCGTGCTCAGCAGGTCCAGGGGTTGGGCATGTCCAACTCGCCCAGCTTGTGCGCGTGCTGGGCGGCGGCCAGCTCCGCCAGCATCCGGCCGCGCATCGCCTCGTCGTGCGGGGCGTTCGAGAGCCGGATGGCGCGGGCCATGCGGATCTTGCGGAACGGGGTCCACCAGGGCGCGTGCGCCAGGCGGGCGGCACGGCGGGCGGCGCGGTCGCGGGTGCGGGCCAGTGCGTCCCGGCCGTCGTCGGCCAGGCCGAGGCGGGACAGCAGCCGCTCGCGGATCTCGTGCAGGACGCGGTGCCAGGTGGTCACCCGGCCGCTGGTGGCACGGATCTCGATCCCGAGGGCCATG
>NZ_KI421512.1:0-8862 GCF_000473265.1 Amycolatopsis thermoflava N1165 | reverse complement strand
CATGACCGCGAACAGGAAGAACCGGAGCGGGTCACCGACGTTCAGGCGTTCACCGAAGAACGCCAGCGAGGTGTCCGCCGAGACCCCCATAGCCACGGCCGCGATGAACCCGAGCACCCAGGGAGCACGGCGCTTGCCCTTGGGCTTGGGGGTGCCCGCGGCCTTGGCCGGCCTTTCCGCCGCCGGGGCCTCGGTGGGCGGGGTGTTCGCGTGTTCACTGCCCTGCTCAGCGGGGGTGTCCGTGGACGCGTCCGCGTGTCCGCTGACCGCCTCGGGGGCCTGTTCGGCGGCAGGCTCGGCGGGGGCCTGGCCCTCGTCGGCCACCTCGGCCTCGGTGGTGGCGGCGGGGGCCTGGCCCTCGTCGGCCACCTCGGCCTCGGTGGTGGCGGCGGGGGCGCGGCGGCCGTCCAGCTCGGCCAGCATCGCCTCGGACATGGGCGGCAGGTCGCCGGTGTCGCCGAGTCCGCGCTCGGCGCGCCAGCGGTTGACGTGGGTGGACACGTACGGCCGCTCGCGCTTGGGGTCGCGCACCACGCCGTAGGTGAGCAGGAAGGCCACCACGTCGGAGGTGGACGGCCGGACCAGCGCCTCACAGGCGTAACGGATCTTCTCCACCTTGGTGTTCATCAGCGCCAGCCGGGCCGCGTGGGCCTCGTTGCTGGTGTCTGTGGACGCGTTCACTGGCGCGTCCTGATGGGCGTTCTCGGCGTTCTCGGTGTTCACTCGCTGTCTCCTTCCTTCGGGTTGGACGCATCGGGACCGGTCAGGGCCTCGATGAGTTCTGCGGGGTGGTCCTCGGTGACCTTGATCGCGGCCAGCAAGACCGCCGACATGGACAAACGCCGTCCGACCTCGGCCGAGGTCAGGAGCGCGGCGCGCTGCAGCGCGTCCCGGGCCTGAACGGTGAGGTTCACCGAGACGAACGGCGTCTTCCGCTTCGGGGGCACTGGCCTCTCCTTTGTCAACATGTATGGGACTGTAGCGCACACTGTCGGAGTCGCGCTATAGTCACGTCATCGCGTTCACCCAGGATGCCGAACCGGCAGCGAACGCGGCGCAGACATGCCGAACGGACGCTATGAACGCGTTCACGAACAGGAGAGGACGGCAGACATGGACACACAGACACACGGGTTCGAGCACGGCGACCGCGTGCGGGACACCCGGGACGGGTCGCTGGGCACGGTGGTGCTGTTCGAGGGACCTCGGGTCGACGAGGACGGCAACGAGCTGGCCGCCGGTGAGGTCCGCTGGGATGGCTCATTCGTGGCCGATGAGCTGGAGCTGGCCGCGCCCCACCTCGTGCGACACACCGACGAGAACCCCCAGCCGTGACGGTCGGCAGGGCTAGCGTCCAGAAATGACGAAGGGCCAGCCGTGGCAGGCTGGCCCTTCAAAGCCCCTCAGCGCTACCAGACGAAAGGGGGTCAACGCGTGTCAACGCGTCCCCATGCTACCCAGACCGCGCCCACGCGCTCTACGGGCGACGGCGTGTCGAACGCCCCACTACCCCGACTGGCCGACTGGCTGGCCGGGGTGTCCGGCTTGTCCGTGACCGATGGGCGGCGGGCTGTGGCGGCCGTGCTGCCCGGGCTGGCGCGCCAGGCCGACGAGGTGCGGGCCGAGTGGTTCGCCGCGATCGAGGCCGCCGGGCTCTACCGGCTGAGCACCCTGCGCCGGAAGCTGGCCGAACTCGAGGACGGCATGCCGACCGCCGAGGCGGCTAGCACGGCCGAGGCCCCGGAGTCCAAGGCCGGCGAGCAAGACGTACCCGATCGGAGCAACGACGAGAAGGCCGCGGGCAAGCCCAGCCGCAAGCCGCGCGGGGACCTGCCGATCCCGGGCGGCGGCTGGACCTGGACCCCCGATGTGGGGGTGTGGGATGACCGGGGCAACCAGGTGCTCACCTGGACCCCCGAGGTCACCGAGCACCTCGTCACCTACGACCTGGACGGCCGCCCGCGCATGTCCCGCGTGACCCTGCGGGTCGGTGACGACGTGGGCACCGTGCCCATGTCCGACGTGAAGTCCGGCGACGCCTGGTCGCGCTTCCCCGGCGCGGTCGGGGTGGCCGACACCCGCGCGCGGGACCAGCTCCACAACCTGGTCAAGCTGCTGGCCCACGAGGCCGAGCGCACCCCGGCGCACCCGCTGTGGGTGGACGGCCGCCTGGTCCTGCCCCCGGCCGAGGGCATGCACCACGGCTACCTCAAACAGGGCGGGAGCTGGGAGGGCTACTGCGAGCTGGCGCGGGAGGCGATGCGCGCGCCCAAGATCGCGCTGGCGATGGCGCTGTCGGTGGCCGGGCTCTACGCCGCGCCACTGGGCAAGGAGTCGTTCACCCTCCATGCGGTGGACACCACCAGCAACGGCAAGACGACGATGTTCGAGGTGTGCGCGGCCGGGTTCGGCGACCCGCGCAAGGGTCAGCTCCGGCGGAGCTGGAACGTCTCGGCCAAGGCCGTGCTCTACAGCGCGCAGGTGTCCCGCTGCCTGACCCTGTTCCGCGATGAGCTGGAGACGGCCGCCGACATGTTGCGTGGCAACACCCTCAGCAACACCGTGATGTCCCTTATGGAGGGTGCGATCCGGGAGATCGCCACTCGCGACGGACAGCCCAAAGAGGTCATCGCCGGGTGGACCGGATGCCTGATCAGCACCGGGAACGTCTCGATCGTGGGCCGCTCCAGCAACCCCGCGATCCGGGGCCGCGTGATTGAGATGGAAGGCCCCTACACCCTCAGCGCCGAGCACTCCAAGTTGCTCAAACCGTTGGCGCGCAAGAACTTCGGCTGGCTTCTACCTGCCGTGGCCGAGCACGGGCCAGACGCCGAGGAGTTCGAGCGCTGGTGGAACAAGGCAGAGGCCGAGATGGGCCTCGGTGGTGAGGGGGTGCTGGGCCGGGTCGCCGAGCACCTGGCCGGGGGCGTGGCAGCGGCGCGGATCTTCGCCGAGCTGTGCGACCTGCCCGACTTCCCTGCCGTGGTCAAGGACGCGGCGCTGAACGTGATGCACACCCTTCGGCTGGACCTGGCCGAGGCTGGCGAAACGGCCGATCTGGAATTCCGACTGGCCGCCGCCGAGGTTTTCGCCGGGTACCCGGACAAGTGGCCGAACCTCGCGAAGCTGGAATCGTGGGACACCACGGAAACCCCATTCGGCGGTTTCTGGGGTTACGACATTTCCGATCACGAGAAGTATGAGGGTGATCTGGCGATCCTCCCGGAAGGAATCAAGCAGATTTTCGAGCGCGCGGAGATCCACGACAAAAGCGTCACTCTTCGCGCGCTGGATAAGGCCGGGAATCTGCACCGCGCGGACAGCATCCGGCGCGGCGGAAAGCGAATGGGAGTCATAAAGGTCCGGGGTAAGGCCACCCGCGTCTACCAGGTCGGCAACGTGTTCAGCGCAGCCGACGAGGCCGCCGAGGGGCCGGTTACCCCTGCCCCGTTGCACCGTTACACCCCGAGTTACCCCGCCGATTACACCTCGAAAACGGGGTCTGACCAGGGGCGTTACACCGTTACACCTTTTTCGCGGGACATGGTGTGTGTAGAGGATCTGGACGATGACGCGTTGGTGGCGTTGATCGCCGACGAGGGGGCCGTGGCGGACGCTGATCGGGACGCGGCGGCGGCCGAGCTGGAGCGCCGCGAAATGGCCGCCCAGGCGGCCGCACAGCGGATGGACACCCCGGGTCAGGGTGATGACACCGGGGACGGGGGTTCGGCCAGCGAGCGACCAACTCAGGCGGTAATTCCGGCTGGCAGCGCCCGGCGGCCCGGAAAGCCGCAGGTCACCCGGGATGCGCAGGGCAGCCGGTCGGCACCTGACGACGAGGCCGAATTCGCGTACTGGTTCCGGTGGCTCGGCAGCTGCGGTGTTGATCTTGACGAGGATGCCGCCCGAAGGGCGCTGGTCGCGTTTCACCAAGCGACCGGCGGTCTGCGCTGGGTGTCCTACCCCGGCGAGGTGGGCGTGGCGGCTTACCACCGGTTGCTCGCGAAACACCCGAACATGAAAGAGCCGGTGCAGATCGAAAATGAGTTGGTGGAATCCATCAGCACCGACGGGAACATGGTGCGTCACCTCGATTTCCTGAACCGGGAAATCGTCCCGGAAATGGGCCAGAAAGTGACCGGGATGGACGTGCACGCGCAATTCCTTGGCGCGGCGGCCAGCGTGGTTCTCGGCGACGGCGAACCGGTCGTATACGAGCGGGTTCCCCGGAGCGTGGAAGTGCTTTTCAAGGCCCCCGGATATGTGGAGCTGGCCGAGGACCTGGAAACGTCGCACCCGGCATTCCAGGGCATCACCGCCGGAATGTGGCTGCCCATGCCGCTGGTGAAGTACCTTGCGGACCGGGACGTGCGAATCAAGCCCTCCCGGCTGGTGGTGTGGACCAGCTCAGGGCAGCGGCTTTCCGCGTGGGCGGCCGGGTTCAACAAGGCCCGGACGCGGCTCATGACCCGGCGTGCCGAGCTGGACTGGGTGGCGCTGGCGGCGGTGAAGGCGGTCTATGCCGGGTTCTGCGGCGGGATGCTGCGCTCCGAGCGGTTCAACCACACCGGCACCATGCGGCGGGACTGGTCGGATCAGCTCATCGCTCTGTCGTGGGCCAACGCTCTCCGGGCGCTGGACCGGGCCGGGCTCGGATTGCCGGCCACCGCCAAGGAGCCCGACGTGCTGGCCGCGATCAAGGCTGGTCAGCCGGTGGTCCACCCGGCGCTCGGGATGTGCCGCGACACCGCGTGGTTCCTGGCCGACACCGCGCCGTGGCACCCGGCGGGCCTGCGCCTCGGCGACGCGGACAACGGGTGGCGGCCGGGCACCTGGAAGGTCGAGAAGTGGGCCGACGTGACCGCCGACATGATCGCCGCGCACGAGCACGATTCCCCGTTCCTGATGCGGGACGCGATCAATCAGGCCAACGCTGAACGAAAGGGTGAGGACCAGTGAGTCGATTTGGTGACCAGATTCGCGGGGCCGCCTCCCCTCGGAATTGGCAGGACGCCGCGAGCGCTATTCGCCGCGCCAAGGGCCGGGGCGCGTCCCGGTTCATCGCTCAGGAACTCGGGATCAGCCAGCGGCAGGCTCAGCGCTATTTGGCCGGGCAGGTTCGGAAAGCGCCCCACGGTCAGGACATTGAGGATCTGGCCGAGCCGGACTGGCTGGCCGCTGACGCCCTCTTGGAGGCTCAAGCCCTGAACTGCGGGCATGTCGAAGTGGAGTACAACGGCAAGTCCCAGGGCGTGCGCAAAGTGGGCCTGATCAGCGTGGATGGCGAGATGCGGGAGGCGATCGAGGCAGCGGCAGCCGCACTGCTGGACGGGGACGAATCCCTGGCCGAACAACTGTTGTCGGACGGCATTCTGGGTCAGTACTCACAGCAAAACGCCCGGGATGATCGGCACATCCTGAAAGGCACGTTGAAAATCAGCGGTTTTCGCACCGGGTTCAACATTCTGTGAAAGGGGAATGACGTGGCACAGTTCGACGGGAACGACCAGCCAGAAATTGCGTTCGAGCTGCTATTGGCGCTGCTCTACGACGCGGACGGGAAATTGACCATCAGTCGAGGTGCGGCCGACTGGGTATTTCGACTCAAGGAACGCGGCGAACAGGCCGGATATCGGACCACGGGTAGCCCGGACGGAAGCACCATGACGCTGCACCTGGTCAGCCCCGAACATCAGTAGCGCAACCCAGGACCGGAGGTAGGATTCCCCGCTATGGCAACGACTTTCGCTGATCTTGAGGCCCGGGTACGCGGCCTGGAGTCGCGGGCTCAGCGACTCGAAGAGGACGTGACCGCGATCATCGAGACCGTGGTGGAAACCCGCGATGACGTGCGGGAGCTGCGCCGGTCGGTGCAATGGCTCACCCGCGCCATGCACGTCCTGCTGGAACACCAGGACATTCCGCTTCCGCCGCCGGTGGAAGACAACGAGGAACCGATTTAGCTTGACCTGCAATAGGAAACGCCCCCCGCGCACCGGTTCGCGGGGGGCGTTTCCGTTGTATGGCTTAGAGAATGACCGTCACCAGCGCCGAGACGAACAGCCAGAACCAGTGAAACGCCTGGTCTAGGGCGTAGGCGCCGGTGCCAAGGCTGGGGTTGTCATGCGGTTGGGGGTGCTCGGTATCGGGGTGGCCGTCCTCGTCGACGCGGTACACCAGGACCGTTCCAGACGGGTGGTCGGGGGAAGCGGCTACGGCCACGACCTGGCGGGGTGCGCCGAGGCGGTAGAACTCGGTGTTGCGGGTGATCCGTGCCAGCCACGCCAGGGTGTAGCGGCGATCGGCCCAGTAGTGGGTGGCTGCGTTGATCAGCAGGCCGGTGACGAACCCGCCGACGCTGATCGGCAGGACCAGCACGGCCCAGACCAGGCCGCCAATGGCCGCCAGCGTGGCCGTGTACGCGAGAACGTGCCTCAGGCAGGCCAACACCCCGGCCAGGCCCGGAAGGCCCTTATGAGCGGCCTGGTGGCTGGTTTGCACCCAATGGTCAGCGACCTGGTGGGCAACGAGCAGGGCAAGCAGGTACGCGGCGAATGTCGCAGCAGCGGGCATCATGGGAGGGCCTTCCTTCCTGAAATGAGCGCGGGGAGTGAGGGTGATCGAGCAGGCCCGGCCGGGGTGCCTCCCGGCCGGGCCGCCGGGCATTACTGCTGGGGAAGCGGGCGTCGGGTCTCGCGGGTATCGAACGCGTGGACCTCGTAGGTCAGCTCGGCAGTGTCGGTGTGGTAGGTGCCGGTGCCGCTGGTGTAGTCCTCGGCGCTGCCCTTGGGAATCACAGTGGCAGGGTCGCCAGCCTCGAAGCAGAACGACGCCTGGCCGCCGGTCTGGACTTCGACGTAGCCATCGGAGTACACCCGCACCTCGCGAACCTGGTGACGCTGGCCGTCCGTGGTGATCAGCACCCAGCCCGGGCGGATCTCGGTGGCCGGCCGATCCACCGGGGCCAGCTCCCCGGCTGCCCAGTTGGCCCAGTGGCTCGGCTCGCGCATCCGGACCTTGGTGGCGCGGGTCTGGGCCGTGGCGCGGGTGACGTCCATCGCGTTCGCCAGCTCGCCGTGGGAGCCGCCAGCGGCGTAGTGCGCGCGGGTCAGGGCCTCGATCACCCCGGAAAGCCGCGGCTCCAGCCGGGTGTTCAAGTCGTTGATGCAGGTGTAGAGGTCGGCCAGCGTCTTGGCGTCACGCGAGCCGTCCAGCCGCCACTGTGCGCCGCGCAGCCGGGACAGCGCGAAAAACAGCGTGTCGCACCAGTCCAGCAGTGGGGCCAGCTCGGAGTCCTCGCAGCCGTACGTCTCGATGACGGGGTGCTGGCCGGTTTCGGTGTTGATCCACTTCATGGGGTGCCTCCCGTGGAACGTCGGGTGTATCTGACTACATACACCGTATCCACCTAGATACACATTGGCGATACTCCAAACGGGTGGCGACCGGAGCCGTGATCGAGACCCGGCCGTCCGACCTGCGAAAACGCCACGCGGACGGGTGATCAGGCCAGTACGCTCGGCGTTCGGGATCGACGGACCGGAAGGGGTGTGCTATGTCGGCGGCGGCCAGCAGCGGGATTGATCAGTGGCTGCGCAGCGTGCCCGTGCCCGTCTGGCTGGCGATGCTCGGCGGCGGGGTGCTCGTGCTCATGCTCACCAGCCGCAGGCGAACCCCGAAGATCTACGCCCGGCGCGACACCGGAACCCGGTTCGCCCGAGCACTGTGGCGGGCCGCGACCGGCGCACACATGGACGGCAAGCTGCGCACCGACGCCGGGTGGTGGGAGCGCGGCAAGGTCGATCTCACCCCGAACAAGAAGGCCCCACGCTGGGCCTACCTGCCACGCGGGGTGCGCGCGCTGATCCGCTGGGGGAGCGCGGCCGGCCTCGCGTTGTGGCTGTGGGGGTACGCCAGCGCGCCGAGCATCACCGGCGCAGTGACCCTCGTCGGGCTGGCCGTGCTCGTCGGACTGATCGGGCGCAACACCTACCGCCGGGTGAAGAGCTCCCGGTTTGAGGCCCGCTACGTGCTGCCGATCCACGAGGCTCTCGCCAAGCGGGTGGGCATCGAACCGGGCACCAAGGCCGCGGAATGGGTCCACGTGCCGCCCGACTTCCGCACCAACCCGCGCGCCGTGGTCATGCTCGTGGTTCCGCCCCAGTTCACCGGCTCACCCCAGCTCCGCCAGGAGATCAACACCACCGTGGCCGGACGGCTCGGGGTCAACCTCTACGACCTCGATATTGAGTACAACCTCGGTAGCGCCACGCCTCACATCACCTTCGGCATGGCCACGGCCGCCGATCCGCGTTTCCGCGTGGTGGTCGACGAGGACCAGGCCGCCGGGGCCGACCAGCCCACGCGGCGGCAGAAGGGGGCATGATGCCGCGATACCGCGCCGAGTACTACCAGGTGGTGTTCCGCCGCCGACGCGGCCCGATCCTCGTAGCTGTCCTGATGGGACTGGCTACGGCCGTGCTCGGGTTCTCCCTCCACTGGGGCGCAATCTCCCTCGTGCTCGGGTTCGTGGCCGCCGGGGTCACCTACTCCCTCAGCGGGCGCGGCATCCGGTAGCGCACACTACAAAACCAACGGGGCCTACAACACGTAGGCCCCGTTTTGTCAACCCTCCACCTAAGCACGGGGAACCGCTCAACACCAACGATCCTCCGAGCAAGCACAGTGGACAGACTTAAATCGTCCCTTGTGGAGTGCGGAGAAAATCATTGCTACGCAACGATTTTCCCAGAAATCCACTTTAGAACTTTAGTGAAACCCTTGTGGCACAACGGCTTTCGATACGCGGTCTCTGAAATTCCTTGCTACGCAAGGAAAAGCGGCCCGAAGGGCGCGCGCCAG
>NZ_KI421511.1:8520414-8677910 GCF_000473265.1 Amycolatopsis thermoflava N1165 | reverse complement strand
GGCCGCTGGCGGCGGGCGGCGGGCGGCGGGCGGCCAGCCACTGCCGACCGGCCACTGGCCGCTGGCCGTGGCTGGCCGCTGGCCGGGAGGCGACTTCTTCCCCTGCTGAGGGGATGCCGTTCCTGGGGCGGCAGCCCCTTCTGAGCGCCGAGTCCGGTCGCCGCGCACCTCGGCCGTCACCGCACCGGGCGATGGCCGCGGCGGCACCGTGCCGGGCGGATCAGGCGTCGCCGCGTTCCAGGAACGCCCTTCCCCGCGGCGAGAGGCGGTACCCCACCTCCAGGCTTTCCGTCAGGCCGAGCTCCTTCAGCCGCCGCACGCGGCGTTTGAACACGTCGCGCGCCAGGCCGACCCGCTCGGCCAGCTCCACGGCCCGCACGGCCTCGTTGTCCGCGATCAGCCTCAGGAACGCGCCGGTCCACGGGACCTCCGCCACCCGGTCCATCCGCCACAACGCGGCGCCGATCGCGGCGCGGTCGTCGTCCGTCAGGTCGGCGGTTTCGCGCAGTGCGATCCGCGGGTCCGGGCCCGCCACGCGCAGTCCGATCCGGTACAGCCGCCCCGAGCCGCGGTCGGGCATCTGCGCTGCCGACTCGTAGCCCGCCGCCCTGGCGTCCTCGTCGGTCACCGTCGCGACCTCCGCCACCGAGGTCACCTCGACCACCCCGGCCGCGGTGCGCATCCGCGAACCGGGGCGCACGCGGGGCGCGTCCCACCTGCGGAAGGCCACCGTGACGCGACCCGCCGCCAGTCCCTCGATCGCCGCGCGGTCGAAGAGCATGCCCCAGTCTCGCACGCAAAACCGCTTGCGCCCGTGCCCGAAGATCACCCACATGAGCAACGAGATCCGCGCCCGGTACGACGACGACACGATCGTCGTGTACCAGGCCTACTCCCCCGAGATCGCCGAGCCCGCCCTGCGCGCCGGCACGTTCGTGGCGCCGTTCAAGCGCGGCCGCATGACCTGGATCAAACCGTCCTTCCTCTGGATGGCCTACCGCAGCGGCTGGGCCCGCAAGCCCGGACAGGAACGGGTCCTCGCGGTGACCATCACCCGCGCCGGCTTCGAATGGGCGCTGGTGCACTCGTGCCTGTCGGCGTTCGACCCGAGCCACCACGCCGGCGACGAAGCCTGGCGACGGCAACTCGCCACCAGCCCGGTGCGCATCCAGTGGGACCCGGACAAGAACCTGCACCTGCGGCCGCTCCCGCGGCGCGCCATCCAGATCGGCCTGGCGGGCGAGGCGTCCGACCGCTACGTCGGCGAGTGGATCACCGGCCTGACCGACGAGACGGAACGCGCCCACGAGATCGAAGCACTGGTGCGCGACCGCCGCCTCGACGAGGCCCGCGCGCTCCTCCCGGCCGAGCGCCCCTACCCGGTCAGCGCGGAACTCGCCGCCCGCATCGGCGCTGGCTGACGGTCCGGCACCCGCACCACCACCACACCCGCGCTCCTCCCGACCGAGCAGCCCCACCCGGTCGGCACGGAACTCGCCGC
Source organism: Amycolatopsis thermoflava N1165 (assembly GCF_000473265.1). Lineage (NCBI taxonomy): Bacteria > Bacillati > Actinomycetota > Actinomycetes > Pseudonocardiales > Pseudonocardiaceae > Amycolatopsis > Amycolatopsis thermoflava. Next base: position 8,676,409 of record NZ_KI421511.1, on the reverse strand, counting down.
CCGCATCGGCGCTGGCTGACGGTCCGGCACCCGCACCACCACACCCACGCTCCTCCCGACCGAGCAGCCCCACCCGGTCGGCGAAACCCGCCGCCCCCACGGCACCGGCTAACGGTCCAGCGCCCGCGCCACCACGACATCCCCGCTCGTCAGGGCAACCAGCGATCGCCAGGCGACGAAACCGGCACCGGCTAGCGGTCCAGCACCCGCGACATCACCGACTCCAGCACCGCGTCCGCGCCCGCCACGGCGACCGGCGATCGCCAGGCGACGAAGCCGTCCGGGCGCACCAGCAGGGCACCGCCGTTCTCGATGCCGGTCGCCGACAACCAGTCCGCGTCCGGCACCACCGCCGCACCCATCGGGACGTCCAGCCGGGCGGCGGCCTTCTCCGCCGCCTCGCGCCAGGACGGATCACCCGCGAACACCGTGAACCTGGACCGCACCAGGTCCAGAGTGGACACACCGGGCGAAACCCACCGGTGCGGCAACCGCGATCCCGGGGCCCCATCCAGCGCCACCACCAGATCCTCTGTGGACGGTGGCTGCACGACCGCGCCGATCACCGCCGCCGAGTCGTACCGGTAGCCCATCGTCACCAGCGGCGCGTTCCACGCCCCGACGGCCGCCCGCTCGGCCACCGCGGCCGGGTCCCAGTGCAGCCGCGGGTTCTCCCAGCGCAGCACCGCCTGCCGCGTCACGAGCTCGGCCACCGCGTGCCGCTCGTCGTGGTAGGTGTCCAGCAGGCCCTCGCCGGCCTGGCCGGCCAGCACCAGCGCCAGCTTCCACGCCAGGTTGTGCGCATCCGCCAGCCCCGTGTTGAGCCCGAACGCCCCGAGCGGCGAGACCGACCGCGCGGCATCACCGGCCAGGAACGCCCGCCCGGCCCGGAACTCCTCGGCCATCCGCAGCGTCGCGCGCCACCACTTCGCGGCGATGACCCCCACCGGCACCTCCGCGCCGAGCGCCGTCCGGATGAGTTCCTCCGGGGTCCCCGGCGCGCCGGTGTGCAGGACCCACCGCCGTTCGCCGACGCTGAGCAACATGCCCCGCACGTCCGGGTGGCCGATCTCCACCATCGTCGGCAGCGCACCGAAGACCCCGGTCAGATCCGCCTCGAACAGGATGTTCAGCACCGGCTCCCCCACCTCGCCCGGCCCGGTCGTGCCGATCCCGAGCGCCGGCCGCACGGCGGTCTTCACCCCGTCCGCGCCGATGAGGTACCGCGTCCGCAGGACCCGCCCGTCGGACAGCTCGACCGACACCCCGTCCGCGTCCTGCGAAACCCCGGCGACGGCCACGCCGAACTCCACCGTCGCACCCCGCTCGCGCGCGGCGGGCAGCAGCGCGGCGTCCAGCCGGTCCTGCGGGTAGTGTCCGGCGGGCTTCTCCGGGGAAATCTCCGGTTGCGTGAACGGCGTCCGGCGCGGCGCGTTCGCCCGGTCGATCTCGGCGACCGTGCGCGCGTCCGCCTTCCACATCTCGGTCGACCGCACGGCGACGGCGTCGAGTTCCGCCCCCAGCCCCGCCTCGCGGAAGAACTCCAGCGTGCGCGGGCTGAGGCCGAGCGCCCGCGGGTGCTCCGACAGACCCGCGCGGCGCTCCACCACGTGCGCGTGCACGCCGTGGTGCGCCAGGAACACCGCGGCGGCCAGGCCGACCGACCCACCACCGGCGATCACCACATCCGACATGAGCTTCCTCCTCCCAGTGGGAACACTGTTCCCGTTCTTGGGAACACTGTACCCGAGAAGTACGCTGTGCCCATGCCGCCCGCGAAGAACCCGCCGACGATGGTCTGGATGCGCGACCGGACCACGAAGACGCGGCCGGTCGTCACCGAGGAGAAGATCGTCCGGACGGCCATCGCGATCGCCGACGCCGAGGGACTGGACGCGCTGTCCATGCGCCGCCTGGCGGCGGAAATGGGCACCGGCACCACGTCCCTCTACCGGCATGTGGCCAGCAAGGACGAGCTGTTCGAGCTGATGGTCGACACGATCATCGGCGAGGAGCCGCTGCCCGAGCCCGGCGACGACTGGCGCGCGGAGCTGGCCCAGCTGGCCCGCCGCCAGCGCGCCGTCATGCTGCTGCACCCCTGGCTCGCCCAGCAGGCGGCCCGCCACCCCACGCTCGGCCCCAACGTGATCGCGCGCGCCGACCACCACCTCGGCATCGTCTCCAGGATGACCAGCGACCCGACGCTCGCGACGATGGTCGTGGACACGATCAACACGCACGTGCTGGGAGCGGTGTCCGCCGAGCTGGCCGAGCTGGAGGTGCAGCGCCGCACGGGTATGACCGAGGACGAGTGGCGGAACTGGGTGGGTGCCTACGTCCGCCAGGTCGTCGAGTCCGGCCGGTACCCGCATTTCAACCGGCGGGTGCTGGAGGCCGACGACGTCGATCCCGCGACCCGCTTCGAGTTCGGCCTGGAATGCCTGCTCACCGGGATCGAAGCGGCCCTGCGTGCGTGAACTCCCGGACGGTCAGCCCGCGGCCAGCGCCTCGTCGACGGTTCCGTAGAGGTCGAGCACCTTGTCCAGCGCGGTGAGCGCGAAGATCCGGGCCAGCGAGCCCGGCGCGACGATCCGCAGCACGACACCCGACGTGAGCGCGGCGGTGATCGCGGCCAGCCCGGACGAGCCGAGGAACGCGACCCCGCTCAGGTCGACCACGACCACGCGCGGCCGTCGCGCCACCAGCCGCCGGAACGCGGCCTCCAGCCTGCCCGCGGTGGCCAGGTCGAGTTCGCCGCCGACCGCGAGCACGGCGACGTCGCGGCCCGGCCAGCGGACCGAGACGTGCAGCGGTGTGGATGTGGTGAGTCCGGCGGATTCCTCCGGAACACGCGGAGCCCGTGACATGACGCGCTCGCCTACCCTTCGGCGACAGCATTCTGCGGCTGTGCTCTGAACCGCGTCCAACCCAGCGTAGTCGACGCGCCTCCGTCCGCACCACCGACGGGCGCCACGGACACTGTCCGGCCGGCCCCGGAGCGGTACGCTCGATGCGATGAGACGGTCCGGAATCCTGGTGGACGCCCGCGGCCTCGGCTGCCACGACCACCTGTGCTGGGGCTACGACGACCCGGCCGAGTTCCGGTCCCGGGTTCGGGAGTTCCTGGCCGAGGGTCTGGCCCTGGGCCACCGGGTCTGCTACGCCGGGACCGGCCCGGTTCCGCGCCTGATGGCGGTTCTGGACGGCATCGTGGACGGCGACGAGGCCCGCCGCCGCGGCGATCTGCGGGTGCTCTCGCTCGACGACCTCGGCGCGCTCGGCGATCCGCACGTGCGCTTGCGGCTCTACGCGAAGGCCACCGAGTCGGCACTGGCCGACGGCTACCGGGGCCTGCGGGTGGCGGCCGACGTCACCGGCCTTTTGCAGTCACCCACGCGGTTGAATTCGCTGGCGCGGTTCGAGCACCTCGCGGACGGTTACTCCGCGGTGCACCCGTTTTCCGCGCTGTGCGGCTACGACCGCCGGAAGCTGGACCGGCCCACCCTGGCGCTGCTGTCCGCGCTCCACCCGAGCGCCAACGAAAACGGCGCGGGTTTCCGGTTGCACGCCTCGGCCCGCGGCGGCTGCTGCGCGAGCCTCGGCGGCGAACTCGACCTCGCTTCGGCCGAGTTGTTCCCCCGCGCACTCGGTCACGTCGACCCCCGGCCCGTCGGCGGACGGCTCGTGCTCGACGTGACCACCCTGGACTTCATCGACCACCGCAACCTGCTGACCCTGGCCGAGCACGCCAGGCGGCACGCGGCCGAGGTGGTTCTGCGCGCTCCCCGCCCGGGGCCGGCGAGCGTCGTGGAGGTCCTGAAACTCGAGGACATCCGCGTGGAGGCGCCGCGATGAGCACCGGATTCGTGCACGAGGCCCTGTTCTACGGCTCACCGGCGGAGTACCTGGACGGGCTGGTGCCGTTCCTGGCCGAGGGCCTGGCGGCGGGCGACCCGGTGGCGGCCGCCGTGCCGGAGCCCAACCTGTCGCTGCTGCGCGAGGCGCTCGGCGACGACGCGAGCCGCGTGCACCTGCTGGACATGAGTGTGGCGGGCCGCAACCCGGGCCGGATCATCCCCCAGGTGCTGCGCGGCTTCGCCGACCGGCACCGCGACGCCGCGCGTGTGCGCATCATCGGCGAGCCCATCTGGGACGGGCGGTCCGCCGTCGAGTACCCGGCGTGCGCCCAGCACGAGGCCCTCATCAACCCGGCCTTCGCGGGCCGCGACGTGACGATCGTGTGCCCGTACGACACCAAGGCGCTCGACCCGGACGCGATCGCGGACGCGCACATGACGCATCCACTGGTCACCGAGCGTGGTGTGCGGCGCGGCAGCGACACCTACGCGTGGGACGACCTGGTCGCCCGGTACAACGACGAGCTGAAACCGGCCGCGGGTGCGGTGACCTTCCGCGTCCAGGTGCCGGATCACCTGTCCGTCGCGCGCCGGTCCGTCGCCGCGTACGCGCTGGAGTTCGGGCTGAGCGAGGCACGCACCGAGGACCTCAAGCTGATCGTCACCGAGCTGGCGACGAACAGCCTGCTGCACGCAGGCACCCCGTGCGAGCTGAGCCTGTGGCGCGAGGGCGCGGAACTGGTCTGCTCCGCCACCGACCGCGGGCGGCTGACCGACCCGCTCGCCGGACGCCGCCCACCCGCTCGCGGTCAGCTGTCCGGGCGCGGCCTGCTGCTCGTCAACGACCTGGCCGACCTGGTCCGCACCCACCGCGCGCCGCACGGCACGACGATCCAGGTGCGCATGCGGCTGGACGGAAAGCCCTTGTGACAGGACGGGCCGCGATGTCCACTTCGGAACCGATCCGGCCCCCACGACGATCACCCACCCGGTATGTTCGGCGGGTCATGACGAAACCCGACCAGCCGTTCCTCCTCGACACCCTGCGCGCCGAGATCCACGGCATCGGGGTCCTCGCCGCACCAGCCGATCCGGACCTCCCGGTGCCCGCGTGTCCGGGGTGGACGGCGGGCGCGCTGGTCCGCCACCTCGGCGGGGTCGCGCACCGCGTGACCGCCTGGGTGGACAGCCAGACCCTGCCGCTGGAGTGGGAACGGGAACCGCCCGCGGGGCAGGACGTGCTGGGCTGGTTCCGCGCCGCGTCCGACGGGCTGTTCCGCAGCCTCGCCAGCCGCCCGCCGAGTTTCCCCTGCCAGACCTGGTTCCCCGCCGACCGCACCTACGGGTTCTGGCGCCGCCGGATGGCCCACGAGTTCACCGTGCACCGGGTCGACCTGGAGCAGGCGCTCGGTCTGCCGCCGGTGGTCGATCCGGCGCTCGCCGCCGACGGGGTGGACGAGGTGCTGACGGTGTGGCTGGCGGAGGGCAACCGGCCTGCGCCCGAGGAGACGGTCTCGGTGGACGCCTCGGGCGAGGTGTTCGAGGTGCAGTGCGCCGGTCGCGTGTGGACGGTGCGGATGCCGTCGGGAACCGGAAATCCCGTGGTGCGACCGGAATCCGCGGACAGCGCCGACGGGCGGGTGTCCGGCGCGCCGGAGGACGTGTACCTGTGGCTGTGGGGGCGCGGGCCTGCCGACCCGCTGGCGGTGACCGGGGACGTCTCCGGACTGCGCGCGGCGCTGGCGGCCGTCACCCGCTACGCGGCGTGAGATTGGGCACGACGGCCGCGCGGCCGGGTCCCGAGGGCCCAGAATGGGTGGGTTGCGCACCAACCCAGGGAGGGCCGATGCAGGAGCCGTTGTTCGGCTCGGTCGACGAGGTCGTCGAGCGCCTGGCCGGCGCGGGCTACCTGGCGTCCACCGCCGTCGCCACCACCGTCTTCCTCGCCGACCGCCTCGGCAAGCCGCTGCTGGTCGAGGGCCCGGCCGGGGTGGGCAAGACCGAGCTGGCGCGGGCGCTGGCGCAGGCCACCGGCAGCGAGCTGGTGCGGTTGCAGTGCTACGAGGGCATCGACGAGGCCCGCGCGCTGTACGAGTGGAACCACGCCAAGCAGCTGCTGCGCATCACCGCCGGTCGCGACGAGGGCTGGGAGCAGGCGCGCGACGAGGTGTTCAGCGAGGAGTTCCTCCTCCCCCGCCCGCTGCTCAAGGCGATCCGCAACCCGGACCCCACGGTGCTGCTGATCGACGAGACCGACAAGGCCGACGTCGAGATGGAGGGCCTGCTGCTGGAGGTCCTCGGCGACTTCCAGGTGACCGTGCCCGAGCTGGGCACGATCACCGCGCAGCGCCGCCCGTTCGTGCTGCTCACCTCGAACGCGACGCGTGAGCTGTCGGAGGCGCTCAAGCGGCGCTGCCTGTTCCTGCACCTGGACTTCCCCACGCCGGAGCTGGAGCGCGACATCGTCACCCTCAAGGTGCCCGGGCTGGACGCGCGCCTGGCGGACTCGGTGGTGCGGGTGGTCGCCGCGCTGCGGACGATGGAACTGCGCAAGGCGCCCTCGATCGCCGAGACCGTCGACTGGGCGCGCACGCTGCTCGCGCTGGGCGCCGACACGCTCGACGAGCAGGTGGTCGAGACGAGCCTCGGCGTGATCCTGAAGTACCAGAGCGACCACCGGAAGGCCGCGGCCGAGCTGCGGCTCGACTCGCTGCTGTCATGACCTCCCCGGCGCTGGCGCAGCGGCTGGTCGAGTTCGTCGGCTCGCTGCGCGAGCACGGCATCCCGGTCGGCCCCGGCGAAACGGTGGACGCGGCCGCCGCGGTGGACGTGCTCGGGCTGGCCGACCGCGAGGCGCTGCGGGCCGCGCTGGCGGCGACCGTCCTGCGCCGCTCGGGACAGCGTGGCACCTTCGACGCGTTGTTCGACCTGTACTTCCCGGTCGCGGTCGGCGCGGCGGAGACGGCCGGGGAGGCGCCCGCGGACGCGGCGGAGCTGCGGGAGGCGCTGGTCGCCGCGCTCGCCGAGGGCGACGGGGAACGCCTGCGGGCGCTGGCTTCGGCTGCGGTCGACCAGTTCGGCCGGTACGGCTCGTTCGGCGACGGCGGGTCCGGCGGCGGCGGGGCGAACGGGATGCGCGGCTGGTCGGCCTACCAGGCGCTGGACCGGGTGCGGCCGGACGCGCTGCTGAACCGGGTGCTCGCCGCGATCCGCACGGACGACAGCGCGTTCGGCGACGCGGTCGCCCGCAGCGAGGCGCGCTCCCGGATCGGCGCTTACCGGGAGGCGGTGCAGGCCGAGGCCCGCCGTCGCACCGCCGAGCTGCGCGGGCGCGAGCGGATCGCGCAGTACGCGGTGCCGCCGCAGACCGACCTGGTCAGCTTCACCAACGCCACCCGCGCCCAGCTCGCCGAGCTGCGCCGCACCATCCAGCCGTTGTCGCGCAAGCTCGCCACCCGGCTGGCGACCCGGCGGCGCCGCGCCCGGCGCGGGCAGATCGACCTGCGCCGCACGCTGCGCCGGTCGCTGGCCACGGGCGGGGTGCCGATGCGGCCTGCGATGCGCGACCGCCGTCCCGGCCGCCCGGAACTGGTGCTGCTGTGCGACATGTCCGGGTCGGTGGCCGGGTTCGCGCAGTTCACGCTGCTGCTGGTGCAGGCGCTGTCGGACCAGTTCAGCAAGATCCGCACGTTCGCGTTCGTCGAGCTGACCGACGAGATCACCGGCCTGGTCACCGCGGGCGCGGCGGACCCGGAGGGGCTCGCGCGGCGCATCCTCACGCAGGCGAAGCTCACCCGCTGGGGCATGAGCAGCGACTACGGCGGTTCGCTGGCGAGCTTCGTGGACGGGTGGCCGGACGCGGTCGGGCCGCGCACGTCGGTGCTGATCCTCGGCGACGGCCGCACCAACGGCGGCGACCCGAACCTGGACGCGGTGCGCCGGATCGCGGAGCGGGCCAAGCACGTCCACTGGCTCAACCCGGAGGCGCGATCAGCTTGGGGCACGGGCGATTCCGCCGCGCTGCGGTACGCCCGCGTGGTGCCGATGCACGAGTGCCGCAACCTGCGTCAACTCACCCAGCTGGTGACCGAGCTGCTGCCCGGCTGACGGTAACGAAGCCGTCTCGCGGGGAGTGATTTTCCGGCTGCTGTGTGTAAGTGGTCGAGACCAGGGCATCCCGTGGTCATGGCGGGGAGCACGGTCGGCAGGCGGGCGTTCCTCACCGCGGCCCTGGCGGGCGCGGCGAGCGTCGCCTGCAGCAGCGGTGGTGAGGGTTTCTTTTCCAGGCAGGCGCTTTCCGGGCGGCCGACGCCGCTGGACGCGCCCGCGGCGGGGTTGCGCGGGTTCCCGGCGCAGGTCGCCGCGCACAGCGTGGTCGAGGACCACCTGCTGGTCGGCTACTGCGGCGCGCCGGGCAGCCCGGCGCTGGGGCGGATGACCGGTGATCTGCAGGAGGCCTCCGCGCAGCTGCGCGAGCTGATCGGCACCTATCCGCGGAACCGGCCGGTGATCCCGGTGGTCGAGCTGATCGCGACGACGGTGAACCCGACGCCGGGCCCGGACGGCATGTACCGCAGCCGGGCGAACGACAGCACCATCCAGCGCTACCTCGACGCCGCGCGGGCGCTCGACGGGCAGCTGCTGCTCAACATCCAGCCGGGGCGCGCGGACTTCCTGCCCGAGGTGAAGGCGTTCGAGCACTGGCTGACCGAGCCGGACGTCGGTGTCGCGCTGGACCCGGAGTGGGCGGTGGAACCGGGCGTCGTGCCGGGCGAGGAGTTCGGCGTGACGACCGGCGAGGAGCTCGACGGTGTGGCCGCTTACCTCGCTTCGCTGGTGGCGCGGCACCGGCTGCCGGCGAAGATCATGGTCTACCACCAGGTGGCGGTCACGGTCGTGCGGGACATCGCCGGGCTGAAGCGGCACAACGGGGTCGCGGTGATCAACGTGGTGGACGGCATCGGCAGCGCCGAGGCGAAGAAAGCCACCTGGGACCAGGTGATGAAGCGCAAGCCGCCGCACGTCAAGGCCGGGTTCAAGCTCTTCTACCAGGAGGACACCCGCGACGGGGAACCGCTGATGACGCCCGAGCAGGTGGTCGGGCTGCAGCCGCAACCGGTCTACGTGGTGTACGAATAGGGCCCCCGAGCGCGGGGCAGTTGGGAGTCCGCACTCGGGGGCCACTCGCCTGCCACAACGCTCCGAGGGGGAGTTCGAGCGCGGGCAAGACGGCGGTGCCGGAGGTGTCGCGCCCACCCTCCGCGCGGGCCTTAACAGTGAATCGAGGCGAAAGCAGGGCGTGTTACTGGCAGGTCTTCAACAATTTCAGGGAATCCAGGAGATGTCGTCGGGGTCGCCGCCGATGAGGGTCTGCCGCGTGTCCTGTGAGCTGGGTCGCATGCTCTGCAACGCTAGCGATTGTTGAACGATCCGTCAACCCGGTTGCTCGATTGTTCAACGATCCTCTATTCTGTGGCGCACCACACCGTTCTCGGAAAGGTGCCAGCGATGACCGCGTCCACCCTCAGCCACCGCGACGTCGAGTTCCTGAAAGCGGTTGCCGACGGCCGCGTGGAACTGACCGCGAGCAGCGAGCCGCACGTGTACGTCGACGGACTCTCCTGCTGCGACCAGTTCGGCGCGCGACTGCTGATCCACGCCGGCCTGGTCCGCCGCGTCCCCGGCACCGGTGCCCGCATCCCCGCCAAACTCACCGACGCCGGCCGCGACGCGATTCGTTAGGCTGCCACCCGCCGCGTCCATTGTGGACGGCTGCGGTACAGCACGGCCACGAACGCGGGCACGCCGATGATCGACGTGACCACGCCGACCGGCACCTCCTGCGGATCGAGCATCGTGCGCGCCAGCGTGTCCACCCACACCAGGAACACCGCGCCGGCCACGGCGGTGACCGGCAGCAGGCGTCCGTGGCCAGGGCCGACCAGCGCACGGGCCGCGTGCGGGAGCACCAGCCCGACGAACCCGACCGCCCCGCAGGCGCTCACCAGCGCGGCCGTCAGCAGCGCGGTGACGCACATCAGCACGATCCGGGTTCGCGTCAGCGCGACCCCGAGCGCCGCGGCGAGGTCCTGGCCGTAGGCGAGCACGTCGAGCGTGCGGGCGTGGCCGAAGCACACCAGCAGCGCGACGACCAGCACCGCCGCACACACGCCGACCTCGGACCACGACGCGCTGCTGAACGAACCGAGCAGCCAGAACAACACGCCCCGCGTCGTTTCCGCGTCCCCGGCCGTCAGCACGACGAACGACGTCAGCGCGGAGAACAGCTGCATCGCCGCGACCCCGGACAGCACCACGCGCTCGGTGGTGCCGCCCAGCGTCTGGCTGAGCAACAGCACGAGCCCGAACGACAGCACCGCCCCGGCGAACGCCCCCGCCGACAACGACACCACTCCCCCGCCGACCCCGAGCACCACGACCAGCACGGCGCCGGTCGACGCGCCCGAGGACACCCCGAGCACGAACGGGTCGGCGAGCGGGTTGCGCAGCAGCGACTGCATGACCGCCCCGCACACCGCCAAACCCGCGCCGCACACGGCGGCCAGCAGGGCGCGCGGGATCCGCAGGTGCCACACGATCCCGTCGCGGACCGGCGAGAGCACCGGCTCGCCGAAGCCGAGGTGGGCCAGGACGGTGGCATACACGTCGCCCACACCGATCCCGGCCGGGCCGATCGTCACCGCGACGGCCACCGACACCACGAGCAGCGCGAGACCCCCGGCGCACAGCGGCAGGACGCGCGCGGTGCGCATCACCTGGCAAACCCGAACCCGCGCAGCGCCGCGGCGACCTGCTCGGCGCCGTCCACGGTGCGCAGCGTCGGGTTCATCGCCTGCCCGGACAACAGCACGTACCGCTTGTTCCGCACCGCGGCCAGGTCGCGGGTCACCGGGTGCGACTCCAGGAACGCGATCTTGGCAGCGGCGTTCTCCGCGGTCTGCGAACGGCGGGTGAGGTCGCCGAGGACGATCACGTCCGGGTCGCGTTCGGCGACCGTCTCCCAGTTGATCTGCGGCCACTCCTCGCGCGTGTCGTCGAAGACGTTGCGGGCGCCCACGGTCGTCGTGATGATGCCGGGCGCGCCGCAGCAACCCGCCAGGTAGGGGGCTTCGGAGTTGGCGAACCAGAACATCAGCCGGGCGTTCGCACCGGCGCCCGCGACCGCCCGCATCCGTTCCTGCAGGCTGGTGACCAGCTGTTCGCCGCGGTCCTCGACGCCGAAGATCCGCGCGAGGTCCCGGATCTCGGTGTAGACGGCGTCCATGGTCAGCGTTTCGGTGCGCGTGCCGTCGCCGCCGCCGCTGGTGTCCTTGGCGCATTCGGTCGGCGACAGGTAGGCGGGCACCCCGAGTTGCTCGAACTGCTCGCGGGTCGCGACGCCGCCCTTGCCGAGGATGGCGCCGAACGAGGCGGCGACGAAGTCCGGCTCGGCGGCGAGCACGGTCTCGAACGACGGGTAGTTCTCGGCGAGCCGGGGCACCTTGGCGTTGTCCGCGGCCAGGTGCGGCAGCACGGGATCGGTCCAGGTGGCGGTGCCTGCCATGCGGTCCGCGAGGCCGAGGGACAGCATGATCTCCGCCGCGCCCTGGTTGAGCGCGACCGCCCGCCGCGGCGGTTCCGGCACGCGGACCTGGTGGCCGCAGTTGTCCACGACCACCGCCGCGGTGGCCCCGGAGGGGGTGGCGCTCGCGCACCCGGTCAGCGCCAGCACGGCGGCGAGCAGTGGGAAGGTCATCGATCGGCGCACAGCGGCCCCTAGCGTCGAGGGCTCATGCGCGGAGCCCGGTCCGGCGGTCTCCCCCGTGGCGGGGGTGCCAGCAGGTCTTCGGACTCGGGGTCGTCCGGGCGGAACGCCTTCCCGGACCGCGTGGTCCAGTGGCCGTTGTCCCGCCCGTCGCCGCTCACCGCTGCGCGTCAGTTCCGGATTCGCACCGGATTCCCTGGCCCCTCGCGGGGCACGACTGGCGCGCTCACGCTAGCACGACGACCTCGTCCCCGGCCCCGACCGTGCCCGGTTCCACAGTGGACCCGTAGACGCCGAGGCACATGTCGTGCTCGCGGGCGATGCGGCGCAGGACGGCCGGGTCGCGCCGGCCGGTGCGCGGATCGACGTTGACGACCACGCAGCGCCGGTCGCGGCGGTCGACCCGGATGCGGGTGGTGCCGATGCGGAGCGTGCGGCCGATCCAGTCCTCCTCGGGCACGTCGGTGTCGATCAGGAGGTTGGGGCGGAAGCGCAGCGGCTCGGCACCGGCGCTGCGGGTGGTGATCAGGGACAACGGCGCGCTGTCGAACGTGCCGCGGTCGAGTTTCTGGACGCGCGCGGCGCCCAGTTCCGCGGCGAGCGCGGGATCGGTGACGTCGTGCAGCCTGCCGTCCGGGGTGCGAACCTGGGACTCGCCGACGACCTGGTGGCGGACGAGGTCGTTGCGCCTGCGGATGGTGAGCCAGGGGAAGCCGTTCGACTCCTGGCCCGGCCGGACGAACGCCCAGCGCCGGTCACCGTCGAGGCCGTGCCAGGAGACGGCGGCCTCGTCCAGTGCTTGCGCGGCCATGGACTTGACGGGGTAGCGGAAGATCGCGGCGAGGTGTCCGACGAGCATCTGCGCCTCCTCGGGTGAGAAGGCGCCCTTGCTGCGGGAGACGGTGCCGAGCGTGGCGGGCCGGGCCCGTCGCAGCGCCTCTCGGCACCGCCCGCGAAGGTAGCACTTCTAGCTCCAGGCCTGCCAGGCCAGCGTGACGGCCAGGCCCATGCCCGCCAGCGCGATCGCGACCCGGAGCGGGGCCGCGGGCAGGCGGCGGACCACCGCGGGTCCCACGAAGGAGCCGGCGACCAGACCGAGGCACAGGGCCGCCGCCGCGGGCCAGAGCACCGAGCCGGTGAACGCGAACACCACGGCGGCCACCAGGTTGGCCGCGCCGGTCACGATGTTCTTCGCCGCGTTCGTCCTGGCCAGCGGCTGCGCCCAGGCGGCGGACAGCAGCGCGAGCATGATCACCCCGGCCGCCGCGCCGAAGTAGCCGCCGTAGATCGCGACCAGGAACGCGCCCGTCGCGGTGCCCGCGGTCAGCCCGCCGTCGCCGCGGCCGGCGCGTTCGGCCAGCCGCGGGGAGAACAGCAGCAGGATCGACGCGCCGCCGATCAGGAACGGGACGATGTAGGCGAACGTGCCTTCCGGGGTGAGCAGCAGCAACGCGCTGCCGGCCGCGCCGCCGACCGCCGTGATCGCGCACAGCCGCAGCAACCGGGCGCGCTGCCCGCGCAACTCGGGTCGCGAACCGGCCGCCGAGCCGACCGTGTTGCCCATCAACGCGACGGTGTTGGTCACGTTCGCGGTGACCGGCGGCACCCCGATCGCCAGCAGCGCCGGGTAGGACACCAGCGAGGCGAGCCCGGCGATCGAACCGGTCAGACCCGCCCCGACACCGGCCACCACGAGGAACAGCAGTTGCCACGGGCCGAGGGTGAGCAGCGGATCAGCGGGCACGTTGCCCCAATTTACCGCAGGAGCAATCGTTTTCCGGGCCCGCGAGACGAACCCCACTCCTCCACTGTGGAGTCAGCGTGCGGTGTCCAGAAGGGATTCCTCCGCCGTCACGGCCGGCGCGCGGTGACCAGCCAGGTGGCCGCGCCGAGCAGCACACCGTCGGGCGTCTCGTGCGGGACGAGCGCCTCGGTCAGCGCGGCGACCGCCCGCTCGACCGTCTCCGCCGGGTAGCGCCCGAAGATCGTCCGCAGCATCGCGCCGCGGCGCAGGAAATCGGCCGCCGCCGCGGCATCGGCGCCGAGCCGGACCGGCGCCCGGACGTCGTCCACGGCGATGCCGGTCAGCCCCGCGCCGGTGAGCAGCTCGCGCAGGTAGCCCGGCTGGGCGAACGAGAACGGGCCGGGGCCGGGCGGGACGGCATCGGCGGTGTCGACGTGCGGGGCGATCGCGTCCAGCGCCAGCACGCGGTGCTCGTTCTCGCGCAGGTCCTGCCAGCACAGGAACGCCAGCCGCCCGCCCGGCCGCAGCGCCCGCGTGACGTTGGTGAAGGCGGCGAGCGGGTCGTCGAAGAACATCACCCCGAACCGGCTGAGCGCGAGGTCGAACGAGCCGGCGCCGAAGTCGTGGACCTGCACGTCAGCCTGCTCGAACCGCACCCCGTCGACCCCGGCGGCGCGCTCCCGCGCCACGGCGAGCATCGGGCCGGACAGGTCCGCGCCGAGGACGGCCGCGCCCCGCCCGGCCGCGAGCAGCGTGGTGGTGCCGCACCCGCAGCCGATGTCGAGGACCCGCTCGCCCGGCTCGATCCGGGCGGCGTCGAGGAGGTGCGGGGTCAGGTGCGCGAGCATCGCGTCGTAGTGCTCGGCGTGGTCGGCCCAGTAGCGGCCGGTGTCGCCGTTCCAGTCGCGTGCCTCGTCCTCGTTGGCCATGCCGTCACGTTAGCCCGGGCGGCCTCGTCCGGTGGGTGAGATGAAAGGAGGCGTGTCAGGTGAACGTCGTGTTGTGGATCTGCCAGGGGCTGCTCGCGGCGCTGTTCCTGGTGTCCGGATCGCTCAAGTCCACCCAGTCGAAGCAGCGGATGCTCGACACCGGCCAGACCGGGGTGGTGTTCTTCCCGCTGCCCGTCATCCGGGCGGTCGCCGCCGCGGAGCTGGCCGCGGTGCTCGGGCTGGTCCTGCCCGGGGCGACCGGCATCGCGCCCGTGCTCACGCCGGCAGCCGCGATCGGGCTCGCCGTCGTGATGACCGGGGCGGCGATCAGCCACGCGAAGCTGGGCGAGTACCGCACGAGCGCGGTCAACCTGCTGGTGCTGGCGGTCTGCGTGTTCGTGGCGGTGGGGCGGCTGGCGGGCTAGGTAACCTGCCCGTATGGCCTACTCGCGCCCCGCCGCGCCGGACGATCTGCGTCCGCTCGAGGTGTTCGGCAACTCGGCGCGCTTCCTCCACGGCGAGGACCACTTCGGCACGCCCGGGTCGGCCCGCGGCTGGCTGGCCGAGCACCAACTGGGCGAGCTGACCCTGGACGAGCGGGATCTGGCGCGGCTGGTCCGGTTCCGCGAGACGCTGCGCGACCACCTGGACGGCGCGGACGTCGCCGCCGAGCTGAACGACTTCGCAGCCTCGACCGTCGCCGGGCCGCGCTGGCCGGGTCCCGCGCTGGCCCCGGCGGGCGAGGGCGTCGACGGCCTCATCGCGCGGCTGCTCGACGTGCTGTTCCGCGCCGAGGTGACCGGCCGCGCGCGGCGGCTGAAGCCGTGCCGCGCGCCGGAGTGCCGGTGGCTGTTCTACGACCGCTCCCCGGCCGGCAACAGCGTCTGGTGCAGCATGGACATCTGCGGGGCGCGGCACAAGATGCGGGCCTACCGGTCCCGCGCCTGATCAGCCCAGCCGCAGCCGCTCCCCCAGCTTCGCGATGTAGGCCGCGACCTGGTCGGCGTCCCGGTCCGGCAGCCCGAACAGCACCTCGGTGACCCCGAGCGACCGCCAGTGCGCGAGCACCTCCGCGTCGGGCCGCCCGGCGAGCGCGACCACCCGCGGCTCGCCCACCCGGCCCGCGTCCTGCCAGATCTTGCGCAGCAGCCGCACCTTGTCGTCCAGCTCGTGGTCCCGGGGCGTGGTCAGCCAGCCGTCGGCGGAGCGCGCGATCCAGGCGAACGTCCGCTCGGTACCGCCCGCGCCGATCACCACCGGCACCTCCCCGGCCGGTTTCGGCCACGCCCAGGACGGGCCGAACCGGACGTGCGCGCCCTCGTAGGCGGCCTCCTCGTCGGTCCACAGCGCCCGCATCGCCTCCAGGTACTCGCGCACCACCGCGCGCCGCTGCCCGGCCGGGACGCCGTGGTCGGTCAGCTCGTCGACGTTCCACCCGAACCCGGCGCCGAGCACGACCCGGCCGCCGGACAGGTGGTCGAGCGAGGCGATCGTCTTGGCCAGGGTGATCGGGTCGTGCTCGGCGGGCAGCGCGACCGCGGTCGACAGAGTGATCCGCGTCGTCACCGAGGCCGCCGTGGCGAGGGCGACCCACGGGTCCAGGGTGCGCAGGTACCGGTCGTCGGGCAGCTCGGCGGTGCCGGTGCCCGGGTGCGCCGCCTCCCGCCGGACCGGGATGTGCGTGTGCTCCGGCACCGCGAACGAGTCGAACCCGGCGTCCTCGGCCGCCTTCGCCGCCGCGGCGGGCGTGATCCCGCGGTCACTGGTGAACAACACGACCCCGAACCGCACGACAGCCTCCCGTCCCCGACGACTAGAACACGTTCTAGTAAAGCACGGCATAGACTCGCGGGACGAGGAAGGGGAAGCGGATGGGGATTGTGACACCCGGGTTCCAGGGCCGGGCGCGGTCGGCGGACGAGAAGCTGCCGCCGGGGCAGTACCTGGTGGAGGACTTCCCCGTCCTCTCCGCCGGGCCGACGCCCCGGGTGCGGCTGGAGAACTGGCGCTTCACGGTCACCACCGAGACCGGGCAGAAGCACGAGTGGACGTGGGCGGACCTCAAGGCGCTGCCGTCGGAGACGCCGACGGTGGACATCCACTGCGTGACGCGGTGGTCGAAGTTCGGCACCAGCTGGCGCGGCGTCTCGCTGGACACCCTGCTGGCGGACGTGGACACGGCCGCCGACTACGTGATGGCCGAATCCCACGGCGGGTACACGACGAACCTGCCGCTGGAGGACCTGCTCGACGGCCAGGCGTGGATCGCCTACGAGTTCGAGGGCGAGGACCTGCCGGCCGAGCACGGCGGCCCGGCCCGGCTGCTGGTGCCGCACCTGTACTTCTGGAAGTCGGCGAAGTGGGTCAAGGGCCTGCGGCTGATGCTGGACGACGACCTGGGGTTCTGGGAGGCCGCGGGCTACCACAGCTACGGCGACCCGTGGCGCGAGCAGCGCTACCAGGGGGACTGACGTGGTCCAGGGCAAGCTGGCGTGGCGGGTGGGACGGCTCGCCGAGGTGCGCGACGAGACGCCCACCGCGCGCACCCTCGTGCTGGACGTGCCCGGCTGGCCGGGGCACCTGGCCGGGCAGCACGTCGACGTCCGGCTCACCGCCGAGGACGGCTACAGCACCACACGCACGTACTCGATCGCCGCGCCGGCCGACGGCGAGCGCGTCGAGATCACCGTGCAGCGGGTGCCCGGTGGCGAGGTGTCGCCGTTCCTGACCGAGGTGTTCGCGCCCGGCGACCGCGTCGAGCTGCGCGGCCCGGTGGGCGGGTGGTTCGTGTGGCGGCCGGCGTCACCCGATCCGGTGCTACTGGTCGCGGGCGGCGCCGGGATCGTGCCGCTGATGGCGATGGTCCGGGCTCGGCGCCAGGCAGGCAGCAGGGCGCCGTTCAAGCTGCTGTACTCGGTGCGCACCCCGGAGGACGTGTACTACGCCGGCGAGCTGCGCCGCCCCGAGGCGGGGCTGGACGTCACGTTCGTCTACTCGCGCAAGGGCCCGGCGGACTGGCCGGGCGAGCCGCACCGGATCGGGGTGGCCGACGTCAACACCGCCGGCTGGCCCGCGGAGTTCGCGCCGCAGTGCTTCGTCTGCGGGCCCACCGGGTTCGTCGAGGCGGTGGCCAACGTGCTCGTCGCGCTCGGCCACGATCCGCGGCGCGTCAAGACCGAACGCTTCGGGCCCAGCGGGAGCTGACATGAGCGAGCCCTTCGAAGACGGCAACGTCCTGGCCGGCCCGGCCGGCGAGATCTTCGCCGTGGACATCACCGCCGCCACGACCCGCTGCGTGGCCTGCGGCCGCGTCGACGCGGTCGCGTCGCTGCGCGTCTACCGGCACGCGCCGGGCCTGGTGGCCCGTTGCGCCGGCTGCGACGCGGTGGTGCTGAAGCTGGTGCGCGGCCCGGACGCGGCGTGGCTGGACCTCACCGGGACGTCCAGCCTGCGGGTGCCGCTGCCCGGAGCCTGATGGGCGCGTGTGCCGGGAGTCGCGGCCGGCTCCCGGCGCACGCTCGCGACCACCGTCAGGACAGCAGCGGCCTGCCCAGCGGCGGGAAGGGTTTGCGGGCTCCCATCGCGGTGAGCCCGACGTTGACGAAGGCGTAGAACCCCAGCGCGGCGAACGCCAGGACCACGTACCCGGAGAACTTGAACAGGGACGCGTCGCCCACGTGCAGCGCCGTCGCGCCCAGTGCCAGCGCGGCCACCACGAGCCCGACGATCAGCGGGTAGACCGCAGGCAACCGCAGGCACGGCACGAGGAGGAACACGAACAGGCAGGCCCAGCAGATGAAGAACATCTCCTGCGTCTGGACCGCCACCTCGGGCCGCAGCCCGAACCAGTTGTGCGTCAGGCCGAGCAGCAACCCGCCCAGGCTCAGCCAGAACCCGCCGAACGTGCCGGTGATGCCCGCGACCATCGTCTGCCCCAGCAGCACCGCCCACACCGTTGAGATGATCAGCCCGACGCCGGTCGCGAAGAGCACGATGGGCACCACCGCGCCGAGCGCGGCCAGCGGGAGCATCACCCCGGTCAGCGCGATGCCCAGTGCCAGGGACCCGACCGCGAAGATCGGCAGGGCCAGGATCAGCGGATCTCCGCCCGCGCCGACCACGACGCTCGCCGGGTGACCGGGAGCTTCGACGATCGCCCGCAGGTCCTGGACGTGGGGAACGGATTCCGGATGGACGTTGGTGCTGTGCGTTGTCTCTGACATGACGTTCCACCTCACGGGCACGGGATCAACCCACCGACGGGCCCATCCCGAGCGACTGCGGCGTAGAGGAATCGGGCGAGGGCTGGTGCAGCCCCTCGTCCAGCGGACCGAACTCGGTCATCAGCGCGGGGCTGCCGCCCCACGGGGTCTGCTCCTCGGCGACCAGCGAGTTGGTCGTGAGCAGCAGCCCGGCCACCGAGGCGCCGTTCTGCAGCGCCGAGCGGCACACCCGCAGGGGATCGATGATCCCCATCTCGATCATGTTGCCGTAGCGGTCGAGCAACGCGTCGAAACCCTCGTCCTGGCCGAGGTCGCGCGTGCGCGCCACCACCTCGTCGGCCGGGTAGCCGGCGTTGGCCGCGATCAGCCGCGCCGGTTCGGCCAGCGCCCGCCGCACGATCTCCGCCCCGGTGGCGTAGTCACCGGCCAGGCCGGTGTCGGCCAGCACCTTCTCGGCGTGCAGCAACGCCGCCCCGCCACCGGCGACGATGCCCTCCGCCATCGCCGCCCTGGTCGCGGACAACGCGTCCTCGACCCGGTGCTGCAACTCCTTCAGCTCGGCCGGAGTGGCCGCGCCGACGTGGATCATCGCGACCTTCCCGGTCAGCGCGCCGATGCGTTCGGTCAGGACGTCCTCGTCCACCCCGAACTGGGCGCGCTCCAGCTCCGCCCGCAGCTGGGTGACGCGGAACTCGACGTCGTCGGCGGACCCCGCCCCGCCGACGATGGTGGTCTTGTTCTCGGTCACCCGCACCTGCCGGGCCCGCCCGAGGTGCTCCAGCGTCATCGTCTCCAGCGTGAACCCGGACTGCCTGGACAGCACCGCGCCCCCGACGACCGCGGCGAGGTCCTCCAGCTTGTGCAGCCGCCGGTCGCCGAAGCCGGGCGCCCGGATCGCGCACGCCTGGAAGGTGCCGTTGACGTGGTTGTGCACGAGCATGCTCAGCGCGGTGCCCTCGACCGTCTCGGCGATCACCACCAGGGGCCGCGGCGCGCGCATCACCTTGTCCAGCAACGGCATCAGCTGCTGCACCTTGGTGATCTTCTCGCTGCACATGAGGATGTAGGGCTCGTCGAGCACCGCCTCCAGCCGCCCGGGGTCGGTGACCAGGTACGGCGAGAGGTAGCCGTTGTCGAACTCGAACCCCTCCACGAAGTCGACGGTCATCCCGATCCGCGGGGCCTCCTCGACGGTGACCACGCCGGTGTCGCCGACGGTG
Organism: Amycolatopsis thermoflava N1165; assembly: GCF_000473265.1. Taxonomy (NCBI): domain Bacteria; kingdom Bacillati; phylum Actinomycetota; class Actinomycetes; order Pseudonocardiales; family Pseudonocardiaceae; genus Amycolatopsis; species Amycolatopsis thermoflava. The sequence continues at coordinate 8,656,671 of NZ_KI421511.1, read as the reverse complement.
TGCAGCGCCTTCGCGATGACCGCGCCGACCGCGTCGTCGTCGTTGGCCGAGATGGCCGCGACCCGGGCGTAGTCGTGCTCGGTGACCACCGGGTGCGCGACCTTCTCCAGGTGCTCGACGAGACGGCCGACGGCGTGGTCGATGCCGCGCTTGACCAGCACCGGGTTGCCGCCGCGCGCGATCGCCGCCATGCCCTCCCGCACGATGGCCTGGGCGAGCACCGTCGCCGTGGTGGTCCCGTCGCCGACCACGTCGTTGGTCTTGATCGCGGCTTCCTTGACCAGCTGCGCGCCCATGTTCTCGAACTGGTTCTTCAGGTGGATCTCCCGGGCGATGGTGACGCCGTCGTTGGTGACCACCGGCGAACCGGTGATCTTCTCGATGATCACGTTGCGCCCCTTGGGGCCCAGCGTCGACTTCACCGCCTCGGCCAGCTTGTCCACACCGGACAGCAGCAGGTCCCGGGCGTCCGCGCCGAACCGCAGTTCCTTCGCCATCGTTTCGTCACTCCTCCGCTGCGAGTGGTCAGGGGGTGAGGATCGCCCGGCCCCGCACGCGGCCGGCGTCCAGATCGGCCAGCGCGTCGAGTGCCGCGTCCAGCGGGTACTTCTTCGTGTGCAGCGTGACCTTCCCGGCCTGCGCCAGCACCATCAGCTCCACCAGGTCGTTGTAGGTGCCGACCAGGTTGCCGATCACGTTGCGCTCGGTGGAGATGATGTCGATCGTCGGGATGTCGATGTTGCTGCCGTAGCCGATGACGAAGTGCGAGCCGTTGCGCCGGGTCATCGCGAAGGCGTCCTGCTGGGCGCCCTGCTCGGCGACGAAGTCGAGCACGACCTCGGCGCCGTTGCCGCCGGTCAGGTCCAGCACCGCGTCGACCTGCTTGCCGTCGGCCTGCACCGTGTGGTCCGCGCCGAGCTCGGCCGCGAGCTCGAGCGCTTCGGCGTTGCGGTCGACGACCACCACGGTGGCCGCGGTCAGCGCGCGCAGCGACTGGATGCCGATGTGCCCCAGCCCGCCGGCGCCGTTGACGACGCACACCGTGCCCGGGTACAGCTGCGGCACCGCCTTGCGCACCGCGTGGTAGGCGGTTATGCCGGCGTCCGCGAGCGCCGCGACGTCCGCGGGCTGCGTGCTGGGGTCGAGCTTGATGCACGCACGGGCGGAGGTGAGCAGGTACTCGGCCATCCCGCCGTCGGAGTCGATGCCGGGGAAGACCGAGTTCTCGCAGTGCATGTCGTTGCCCGCGCGGCAGGCGTGGCACAGCCCGCAGGTCGGCGTCGGGTGCAGGATCACCGTGTCGCCGACCGCCACGTTGGTCACGCCCGGCCCGATCTCGTGCACCCAGCCCGCGTTCTCGTGCCCGATCGTGTAGGGCAGCGTGACACCGGACTTCTCCGCCCACTGCTCCTCGATGATGTGCAGATCGGTCCGGCACACGCCCGCGCCACCGATCTTCACCACGACGTCGAAGGGCTCCTTGGCCTGCGGCTCCGGAACGTCCTCGATCACCGGCTGCTGGTGGTAGGCGTGCAGCCGCACCGCTTTCATCGTGCGCCCTCCTGTTCTCCGATGTGCGGGTACCGCACGCGCAGCATGTCCCGGCAGACCCCGGAGTTGGCCTCCTGGCCGGCCCGCGTCAGCCGCGCGAATCCCAGGTGCCGCGCCGCGTCCGACGGTGGCACCGCCTCGCCGGTCTCCGGGTCGACAAGCAGCGGGTCACCGTCCCCGCACGGCAGCCCGAGTTCCCGGCGCCTGGCCCGGAGCCGTTCCCGGTCCTGGCTCGCGGGCACCTCGCCCAGCGTCATCCGTGCCAGCCGGTCACCGTCCACTCCGGACTTCATCAGCGCCCGGCAGACCCGGTCGGTGCCGGCCAGCACCGCCTTGCGGACGAACGTGGCCCGCAGCTCGTCCAGCTCGTTCACCGCCTCGCCCGCGAAGGAGGCGACGAACCCCGCCCGCGCCGCGACGCCCCGGTTGATCGCCTCGGCCGCGAAGTGGTCGACCAGGCGCACCTCGACGCTCCGGACGCCGGGCACCGCGGACACGGCGTCGTAGGCGTCGGCGACCATCAGGAACGCGAAGTTCGGCGCGCAGAAGTAGGTCGGCAACCGCAGCTCCACCGCCGCCCGGCCGCCGTCCACCTCGCACCGCGCGACGAACCCGAGATCGGTGAGCGGCTCGTCCAGCTCGGGATCGCGGACCGTGCCGAGCGCGTGCCACACCGCGGCGTGGCACGCGCGGACCTCCTCGATGGCGGTCACGGGTTCGGCACGCCGACGGGCTCGACCACCTTCGGCGCCTCGAGCCGGAGCTCCGCTGGCACGTCGATGTCGTAGAGCCGGGCGGCGTTCAGTCCGAGGATCTTCTTCTTCTGCTCCACCGTCAGCGGCGCGAAGTCGGACAGCTCCTCGTCGGCGGGCATCTGCCAGTCGACGAAGCCTTCGACCTGCCACTTCGGCTCCCAGATCGCGTAGTCGGCGCCGAAGATCAGCTTGTCCTCGCCGAGCCAGAACATCAGCTCGCCCATCACCTTCGCGAAGAACTTCGGCCGGGCGTGCATGAGCCCGCCGACGACGACCGCGAGGCCGGCGTAGACGTTGCGCTCCTGCGTCGCCATGAAGCAGAAGTCCTCGATGCGCGGGAGACCGACGTGCTCGACGATGAAGTTGAGCCCCTGGAAGCTGGTCGATGCGCGGTCCACATCGGACATGTCGAACGCGTCCTTGTCCAGCGGCCAGATCGTCGGGCCCTTGTGCACGTGGATGTTCTTGACGCCCAGCTCCTCGCACTTCTCCAGGTAGCGGAACGCCTCCGGGTCCTTCAGGCTCCAGCCGCGGGAGTCGCCCAGCCACTCGGCGGTGTAGAGCTTGACGCCCTTGCAGCCGTAGCGCTTGACGCGTTCCTCGAAAGCCTTCATGCCCGCGTCGCCCTCCCGCGGGTCGAAGTAGGTGTTGACGAGGAACTTGCCAGGGTGCTTCTCGGCCAGCGCCGCGTCGACTTCGGTCGTGTTGAAGCCGTTCTTGTACCACTGGCGCAGGTTCGTCGGCTGGAAGATCGCGACGTCGACGTGCCCGGCCTCGAACAGGTCGTGCATCATCAGTTCCTCGGAGTACTTCTGGAACCGGTCGATCGGCCAGTGCGTGTCCGCCGGGCCGAGGCCCTGGTAGGCGTGGAAGCATTCGATCCAGCCCTTGGCGTACTCCTCCTGCCCCTCGACCCAGTTCTCCGGGCTGGCGTCCCAGAAGTGGGTGTGCCCGTCGACCACGAAGTACTTCTCGCCGTCCTTTTCGTACATTCTCCTGCCCTCACTCCGTTGTGGTGGTCGGCGTCAGCGGATCGGTTTGAGGTCGAAGTCGAGGTACTCGGCCGCGTCCTCGGGGTTGGCGAACATGATCGTGCGGTCGTCCAGGTGCACCATCCGGCCATAGTGGGTGGACATGCTCTCCTCGAACTCGGCGGAGTTGAACCAGCCCTCCTCCTCGCCGGCGGCCTCGTCGATCTCGCTGTAGACCACGTCCATCCGGTTGCGGGCGTCCACGCGGATCATCGACGGCAGGTGGGTGATCTGCACGTTGTCCTTGGCGCCCATCACCTCGGCCACGATCACGCCGACCTGGTTGTTCATCAAGGTGAAGCCGCACATGTTGGACGCGGTGTTGTCGGACTTGAACGGGCTCTCGGCGCGCACTTGGGTAGTCACTGGGCCAGCTCCTTCGGTGCTTGCAGACGCAGGTCGGACAGGATGCCGCTGAAGCGGCTCTTCACGCGGTCGAGTCCGTCCTCGAAGCGGGACGGTTTGGCGTCGGGCTGCGACCAGAGCGGCTGCAGCGTCCTGGCGGCGCTGATGCAGCGGGGCACCCAGGTGCTCAGCCAGTCCTGCATGATCTTCGTGTTGTGCTCGGCGAACTCGCGATCGTTCACGAGCAGCTCGAACATGGCGCGCGTGTAGCGCAGGTCGCGTTCGGCGTAGTCGTACTCCTCGGCCCCGATGAGGGTCGGGGTCACGAAGTCGCCGTTGGCCGGCGCCGCCTGCTGCACGAGGTTGCTGCGGAACAGCTCCCCGACCAGCGGCTCGAACACGACGTTGGCCGCGAAGACGGCCTCGCACCAGTCGTCGATCGCGGTCAGCTGCTCGGCGACCTCGCGGACACCCTGCCAGGCCGGGTCGTCGTTCCACGTCGCCAGGTGCGCGGTGCCGTCGAAGCCCTCGATCTCCTCGGTGAGGGTGAGGTTGTACAGCGCCAGGTCCTGGGCGGCCCGGATCTTGTGCATGCTGTTGACCGAGATCGCGTTGTTGTGCATGTTCGTCGGGGCGCGCCGGTTGGCGTTGGCGAACAGGTACAGGCCCAGCCCGTGGTCGACGTGCATCCACGCCCCGACGTGCTGCGCCACGAACTGGGTCCAGTTGCGGTTCCACTGGTCGAAGGCGTTCGACTGGCGGGCCGCCTCGACGTTCTGGTTGAGCTGGCGCACCACGTTGGCGTTGTAGCGGTAGAGCGTGAGCTCCCACTCCTCGTTCGGGTCGCGGAACTCGTGCCAGCCCAGCGCGGGCCAGTCGTAGCCCTTGCCGCCCGAGCCCGGCCCGCGTTCCGGCACCGGCCGGTCCGAGCCCCACGCCTTGAGCGCGGTCCATTCGAGCGGGTAGCCGCCGCGCCCGTCGGCGAAGGCGTACAACCAGCCCTGGGACAGGTAGTGCCGCGGGTCGGGCTGCACCTCGACGGTGACGTCCTCGTAGTGGCTCTGCTTGCGCTTGGCCGGGTTGAAGTAGTTGAACCGGCGCGCCCCGGAGTCCGGGAAGACCTTGGCGCCCGCTTCGGCGTCGGTGAAGACGGGCTTGGGCACGCTGCGTTCCTGCGTCGCTGTCATGGGCTTGTTCCTTCACTCGTCGCCGGTGGTGGTGAACTTGTCGTAGAAGATCCGCCGGTCCGCGACCCCGAGCGCGGGCAGCAGTTCCAGGGCCGCCTCGACCATCGGCGGCGGCCCGCACACGTAGGCGTCGGCGCCGGCGAGGTCCGTCTCGTGGCGGCGCACGACGTCGGTGATCAGCCCGGTCTCGCCGTCCCAGTCGTCGTCGCCGGGCTCGGACAGCGCGGGCACGTAGGTGAACGCGGGCAGGGCCTGCTCCAGCCCGTGGAGCTCCGCCTCGAAGCAGAGGTCCTGCTTGCGGCGGGCGCCGTAGTAGAACGTGGTCCGGCGCGCGGCCACCTCGCCGCCGCGGGCGGCCATCGACCGCAGCAACGACAGGATCGGCGCCATGCCCGCCCCGCCGCCGACGAACACCAGTGGCGCGCCGGGCGCGTCCCGCAGGGTGAACACCCCGAACGGCCCGGTCACCTCCAGCCGGTCACCGACCGCGACACCGGAGTCCAGGAACTGCGAGAACAGGCCGCCGGGGTAGATCTTGACCACGAACTCGAGGTGCCCGTCGGTCGGCAGGCCGGCCATGGAGAACGAGCGCGTCTCGTCCGTGCCGGGCACCGCGAAGTCCAGGTACTGGCCGGGGAAGTACTTCAGCGCGGCCGGTTCGACCAGCTTCAGCACGAGGTGGCGCATGTCGTGCGTGACCGGCTCGTTGGCCACGACCTCGGCCACCGCGGTCTGGATCGGCAGTCCGGAGTGGATCATCTCCTCGTCGTAGTTGAGCAGTTCGATGGTCAGGTCCTCGTACGCGTGCGCCCGGCACAGCAGCGTGAACCCTTCCTCCTTCTCGAAATCCGGCAGCGCGAACGTGGAGTACCTTTCGAGCTCCACGTCGTCGCCCTCGAGGATGAACGACTTGCACGAGGCGCACTGCCCCTCCTTGCAGCCGTGCATGAGCATCACGCCCTGCTCGGCGGCGGCCCGGAGGACGGTCTGGTCCTCGTCGACCTCGATCTCGATCCCCACCGGCTCGAAGCGCACCACGTGCTTGTCGCCCATCGACACCCCTTCGTGTCCCGGCGCGCGGGCCCCGGTTCGCCCGGGGCCCGCGGTGCGATCAGTTCGCCGGAGCCGGCCGCCCGGCCGGTCCCTGGCGGTTGTAGTCGGCGATGAAGGCCGACCGCTCGTCGTCGGTCATCTGGTTGAGCAGCACGTTGGGGCTCTGCACCTCCGGCATGCGCCGCAGGTGGTCCAGCGTCCACATCTTCTTCGGGTCGAGGTTCAGGTGCGGCTGCGCGACCATCGTCTTGCCGTCGTCGCGCACGAAACCCATGTCGGAAACGACGTCGGCCCAGTTCCAGCCGTGGTAGAGGGTCTCCCACTCGCGGGAGCCGACCAGCTGGCCCATGTTCGGCGTCTGCCTGCCCTGGTAGACCGGGCGGAACGCTTCCGCGTCGGTCCAGCGGCACGGCTCCGAGCAGTAGGTGCGCCACTGCCCGTCGACCTTGTCGATCACGGTGTCCTCGCGGATGAGGCACGGCACCATGCAGGTCCAGCACCGGTGCGGGTACACGTAGTCGACGTCCTCGGCGACGATCGGGTGGTGCCCGTTCGGCACGGACAGCCGGTTGTAGTTCTCCCACCACTTCCCGTACTTGTCGTACCAGCCGGGGTACTTGTGCTCGAACCACTCGAAGTCCTCGTCGGTCATCGGGTCGATGCGCCAGTAGTTGGCGAGCCACCCGGTGGCGAAGAACTGCGCGACCTCGTGCACGTAGCCCTTGTTCCAGATGCGGTTCCAGGCCTCCTCGATCAGGTCGTGCGGGATGACCAGGCCGTACTTCTCCAGCGGCACGAGGTAGCTGCGGTAGTAGTCGTCGTAGATCCAGCGGCGCCACATCTCGGCGTAGGACTCGCGGTCCTTGCGGCGGTCCTTGGTGCCGTACTCGATGAACGTGCCGATCGCGGCGTCGACCACGGCGTGGTTGTTCCACCACGCGTAGCGCAGGTCGCGTTCGAGCAGCTGGTGGTTGCTTTCGTCGGACAGCGCCATCAGCAGCGTGGCGTAACCGTTGCTGATGTGCCGGGACTCGTCGGACTGCACCGAGTGGAAGACCGTCGGCAGCAGGTAGTCGCCGTTCGCCGCGGCCTCCGCCGGCATGGCCACGAACAGCGTGTTGGTGAACGCGGTCTCGGCGACGATCGTCAGGTAGATGCTCGCCGCGGTGATGGCGTCACCGGTGATGAAGCCTTCCGCGAACTGGCGGCCGATGGTGCCGCAGTAGTCGTTCTGGAAGTTGCGCAGGCTCGAGTTGAAGCCGGCCGGGTCGATGTAGTTGTTCATGTAGAGGCGCTTGAGGTTCTGCTGGATCGTCGAGTGCCGGACCTCGTCGATCATCTGGATCGCCTGGCCGTTGTGCAGCTCGGGGTTCGGCACGGTGCGGAACAGCAGCGGCATCGCGCGCGCCGCCGAGATCTCCGGCAGCGGGATGATGCTCAGGAACAACTTCTGCCACTCCAGCCAGCGCTCCTGGACCTGGCGGAACATGTTGCCGCGGATCGCGCCGTCCTCGGCGCCGTACACGCGGTGGTCCTTCTCCTCCTGCATCGGGAAATAGGACCGCAGGACCTGCTTGAGCGGATCCTTCTTCTTCGCCTTGCGGAACGTGTAGTCCGTCCCGTACTGCGATACCGGCTCGTGGTAGGCCGGTTCCCAGGACAGTTCCTGGATCTTCTGATGGGCTCTCGCCACACTTTGGCGGCTCATGATCACTCCTAGGTGGGCACAAGTCCTACACCGTCTATTGGAGGCCGCGCACCGGCGCGTGCGGGTCTCAATATGAGACAGGCGGTTCAGGTTCGCCGAACACGGATCGGCGCAGCTCGGCGAGGTGGTCGTGCACCGCGGTCTTCTGCCGGGCGTCGCCCTCCGCTTCCGGCGTGATACCGAGGGCGCGCAACAGTTCCGCCGCCGGATCGCCGGGGTGCCCGTCCCCGAAGGTGGGGTGCAGGCCCTGGTCGACGAGGTGGTGGAACACGACGTTCACGACCGTCCACGGGTTGTACGTTTCCTCGGGCATGGACCCATCCCACGCCTGCCCCGGACGGGGGCGTGTCTCAATTTGAGACGCGGTGCGACCGCCGTGGAGGGTTACCTTGTGACCCGGGACACAACGGCGGTGTTCGACTACCCTGTTCGGGGCAGCGGCAGGAGGTCAGGGTGGACCACGACCGGGGCAGCGCGGTGCTCGACGACGTCACGCTGGCGCGCACCCGTTTGCGTTTCCTCACCGCCGAGGCGGTCGAGCCCGGGCAGGTCCGCGAAGCGATCCTCGCGTCCTGGTGGCGCTCCCGCGAGTTCCAGGTGCCCGCCGACCGCATCGACCTGCCCTACACCGGCGACCAGGACCTGGACACCCCGCTGATCCGCGGCGCGCAACCGGTGCTCGAACGGCTCGGCGACCAGCTCGAGGGGCAGCCGATCAGCATGATCCTCACCGACCAGTCCGGGGTCGTGCTCACGCAGCGCACCGGCGACCACGACCTGCACCGGCACCTGCAGCGCGTGGAGCTGGCGCCCGGGTTCAGCTACGGCGAGAGGTTCGTCGGCACCAACGGGATCGGCACCGCGCTCGCCGACGGGCGGCCGACGCAGGTGTTCGGGCACGAGCACTACGCGGAGAACCTGGAGAACCTGGCGTGCGCCGGCGTGCCGATCCAGCACCCGATCTCCGGCAAGACGATCGGCGCCGTCGACCTGACCTGCTGGCGCAAGGACGCAGGCGGGCTGCTCGTCGCGCTCGCCAGGTCGACCGCCGAGCAGATCCGGCAGGCGCTGCTCACCCACAGCACCATGCGCGAACTGGTGCTGTTCCAGACCTACCTGCAGGCCTGCCGTCGCACCACCGGGATCGTGATCGCGTTCAACGACGACGTGGTGATGATGAACGACGCCGCCCGCCAGCTCCTCGACCCGGCCGACCAGTCGCTCGTGCTCGGGCACGCCAAGCAGGCGCTGTCCGCGGCCCGGCGCGCCACCGAGACGATCGTGTTGTCCAGCGGCGGCAAGGTGCGCATGTACTGCCGTCGCGTGGCGGGCGAGCGGACCGGCGAGATCGCCGGCGGCGTGCTGTCGGTGCAGCTCGTCGACACCGACGACGGGGGCGCGGGCGTCACGCTGCCCGCCGTGCCGATGTTCCTGCCCGGCGTGGCCGGGTCGGCGCCGACGTGGTCGCGCAGCTGCCACGCCGTCGACAGCAGCTTCACCAGCGGCGAGTGGCTGGTGCTGGCCGGCGAGCCGGGGGTCGGGAAGCACACGCTGGCGCAGGGCGTGCACCGGCGGCGCAACCCGGCCGGGCGGCTGCACACGCTCGACGCGGCAGAGGCGGGACCGGACTGGGCCGCGGACGTGCGGCACGAGCTGCTCGACGACCCGGTGGACACGCTGGTGATCCGGCACGCCGACCGGCTGGGCGACGAGGACCTGCGTGCGCTGGTCGCCGCGCTGCGGCAGGTGCCGCGGCCGGACGGGCCGTGGGTGGCGCTGACGCTGACGCCGGAGGCCGAGAGCAGCCCGCGGCTGGCGGAGCTGCTCGCGTTCTTCCCGCGGACGGTCGGGGTGCCGTCGCTGCGGCGGCACGTGGAGGACCTGGCCGAGCTGGTGCCGCTGTTCCTCAGCAAGCTGTCACACGGCGGTCAGGTCACGTGCTCACCGGAGGCGATGCACCTGCTGATGCGGGCGTCCTGGCCGGGCAACACGGCGCAGCTGCACCAGGTGCTGCGGGAGATCACCCAGCGGCGCCGCACGGGCACCATCCGCCCGACCGACCTGCCGGCCGAGTACCACACCATCGCGCGCCGCCCACTGAACCGTTTCGAGGCGGTGGAGCGCGACGCGATCGTGCGCAGCCTGGAGGACGCGGGCGGCAACAAGGCCCGCGCGGCACAACTGCTGGGCATCTCCCGCGCGACGATCTACCGCAAGATCCACGAGTACGGAATCGTCACGCCGGTCCACTGACGCGAGTCCCACGCTCACCGCCGCGAGTCCCACGTTCAGCACGCCGAGTTCCACGTTCAGCGTCGTGAGTTCTGCATTCAGCGGGGAGCGTTCGCGGTAAGGAACGTGGACTTTCGCGCGGGAAGGCGGGACTCGCGAGCGGCACCTCGCGCGCGCGAGCGCGCGACTTGCGCCGGGGGAACGCGGACTCGCGGGCGCGAGCGGACACCTGCGGACTCAGCTGGTGGTGCGCAGGGAGCGGGCCCACTCGGCGAGGTCGGTGACCGTCCAATCCGGATTCGGGTGGGCGGGCAGCGGACGGCGGCCGTCGCGGGTGACGAAGGCCGTGCGCATTCCCGCGGCTTGCGCGCCGGCGATGTCCCAGTCGTGCGCGGCGATCATCACCGGCGGCTCGCCGGCGTGTTCGACCAGCGCGTAGGCCGCCGGGGACGGCTTGAGCGCGCCCGCCGACTCGGCCGAGTAGATCGCGTCGAAACCGAGGTCCCCGAGTTGCGCCTCGATCACCGCCTGCGGCGAGTTCCCCAGCGCCACCAGCCGGTGCCCCTGGTCGCGCAGCTCGGCCAGCGCGGGCTCCACATCCGGGTGCGGCGGCAGGGATCGCAGCGTCGCCGCGAGCCGTGGCACGTCCGCCTCGGGGGCGACGGTCCGGGCGCACGCGCCGGCGAGCTGCGCGAAGTCCTGGTACCGGCCACTCGCGGTGACCACCAGCGCGGTGTGGATGAGCAGGTCGAACCACCGCGTGCGGACCTCCGCGCCGCCGAGGACGTCGTCCAGCGGCGCGAGGTCGAGCAGGGTTTCGTTGATGTCGAAGACCATGAGCATGCCGGGCAAGGTACTATCATCTTCGTACCTACGACAAGGGGACGCGATGGACCTCGATCTCGGCACCGTGCTGTCGGCGCTCGCCGACCCGCACCGGCGCGGGGTGGTCGTCGACCTGCTGGACCGGCCGGACGGCGAGCACGCGTGCGCCTCGTTCGACCTGCCGGTCGCCAAGTCGACCCGCACCCACCACTGGCGCGTGCTGCGGCAGGCCGGGCTCATCCACCAGCGGGACGCCGGCAACGGCAGTTTCGTGCGGCTGCGCCGGGACGAGGTCAGCGCGCGGTTCCCCGGCCTCCTGGACTCCATCCGGCAGGCCCACCACGACGAAAGGCGATCCGAGTGACCTCCTCCACCGCCGACCTGGTCGACGAGCACGGCGACAAGCTCCGGGTGTGCGACACGCAGTTCCGCCAGTTCGGCGGGCAGCGGGTGTTCTCCGGCCGGGTCCGGACCGTCTCGTGCTACCAGGACAACGGCCTGGTCAAGCAGGTGCTCGCGACACCGGGCGAGGGCGCGGTGCTGGTGGTCGACGGGCGCGGCTCGCTGCACACCGCGCTCACCGGCGACCTCATCGCAGGCTCGGCGGTGGAGAACGGCTGGGCCGGCCTGGTGATCAACGGGGCGGTGCGGGACAGCGCGGTGCTCGCCGGCCTGCCCATCGGCATCAAGGCGCTGGGCACCAACCCGCGCAAGAGCAGCAAGGCGGGCAACGGCGCGGTCGACGTGCCGGTCGGCTTCGGCGGGATCACCTTCCACCCCGGCGACATGCTCTACGCCGACGACGACGGCATCGTGCTGCTGGAGAGCTGAGCGAGGGGCGGGCCCAACCGGCCCGCCCCGGACTCAACGACCTGCGGAAACCAGCGCCCGCTCGGTGAGCACCCGCGCCAGGTGCTGCCGGTACTCGGCCGTCGCGTGGGCCTCGTCGGCCGGGGAGGTGCCCTCCGCGGCCAGCGCGGCGGCCTCGGCGGCCGAAGCGCCGTCGGCCAGTGCCGCCTCGGTCGCCGAAGCACGCAGCGGGGTGCCGCCCATGTTGATCAAGGACACGGCGCTCCCGGCGACGACGACCCCGACGATCGCCCAGTCGATCGACCGCCGCGTGAACTTCTCGAACCCCCACCCGGCGCCGCCCTGCGCCGGGATCCGCACCTCGGTCAGCAGCTCCTCCGGCGCGAGCGGCGTCTCGAACGGCCCCTGGAAGAACTCGGCCGCCGGAATCCGCCGCTCGCCGTCCGGGCCGCGCGCGACCAGGACCCCGTCCACGGCGAGGACCGCCGCGGGCAGGTCGGCGGCCGGGTCGGCGTGGACCAGCGAGCCGCCGATCGTGCCGCGGTGGCGCACCTGCTGGTCCCCCACCTCGCCCGCGACGTGCGCGAGCAGCGGCGCGTGCTCGGCCAGCACCGGGTCGCGGTGCAGGTCGTGGTAGCGCGACATGGCGCCGATCGCGATCTCGCCGCCCTCGGCCCGCACGTACCGCAGCTCGTCGAGCGGGCCGATGTCGATGACCACCTCGGGCGCGGCGAAGCGCAGTTTCATCAGCGGCAGCAGGGACTGCCCGCCCGCCAGCAGCTTGGCGTCGTCACCGTGCTCGGCGACCGCGGCCAGCGCCTCGTCCACAGAGGACACCCGCCGGTAGGTGAACTGGGCCGGGATCACCGCTGGACCTCCTGCCCGGACGCGTTCATCACCGCGTTGACGATGTTGTGGTAACCCGTGCAGCGGCACAGGTTCCCCTCCAGCCCCGCGCGCACCTCCTGGCGCGTCGGCTTCGGGTTGTGGTCCAGCAGCGATACCGACGCCATGATCATCCCGGGCGTGCAGAACCCGCACTGCAGGCCGTGCTCCTCGCGGAACGCGCGCTGCACCGGGTGCAGGTCGCCGTCCTCGCCGTGCAGGCCTTCCAGCGTGGTGACCGAGTGCCCGTCGGCCTGCGCGGCCAGGACAGTGCACGACTTCACGGACTCACCGTCGAGCAGCACCGTGCACGCGCCGCAGGACGTGGTGTCGCAGCCGATGTTCGTCGCCGTCAGCCCGGCCTGCTCCCGCACGAAGTGGACCAGCAGGGTGCGGTCCTCGACCTCCTCGGAGACCGTCGTGCCGTTGATCTCGATCGAGACCTTCACTTCAGTTCGCCTTCCTCGCGTCGGTGAGAGCCTGCCAGACCCGCAGCGGGGTGGTGGGCATGTCGAGATGACGCACGCCCAGGTGGGACAGCGCGTCGACGACCGCGTTGTGCACCGCGGGGGTCGAGCCGATGGTCGCCGCCTCGCCGATCCCCTTGACGCCAAGCAGGTTCCGCGTCGTCGGGGTCTCGGAGTCGACCAGCTCGAAGTCGGGCAGCTCGGTCGCCGTGATGAACGAGTAGTCCGCCAGGGTTGCTGTGGTCGGGTTGCCGTCGGCGTCGTAGTTCATGACCTCCAGCAGCGCCTGTGCCGCGCCCTGGCCGAGCCCGCCGTGCCGCTGGCCCTGGAAGGCGAGCGGGTTGACGATCGGGCCCGCGTCGTCGCACGCGATGATCCGCTTCAGCTCGACCTTCCCGGTGAGCGTGTCGACCTCGACGACGGCGAGGTGCGCGCCGAACGGGAACGTCGGGGTGCCGTCGCCGAACCACACGTCCGCGGTCAGCTCGGCCTGTTCGGCCAGCTGCGCCCAGGTCACCGAGCCGCTGGCGGGCGCGCCCCGCACCTGGAACGCCCCCTCGGACAGTTCGACGTCGTCCGGGGACGCCTCCAGCCGGTCCGCGGCCAGCGCGCGGGCCTGCTCGATGACCTGGTCGGCGGCCTGGCGCAGGGCGGAACCGCCCAGCTGCAGCGATCGCGACCCGAACGTGCCGATCGCCTTGGGCACCTCGTCGGTGTCGCCGTGCCGGATGGTGATCTTGTCCATCGGGACGCCGAGCTGGTCGGACAGCAGCATGGTCAGCGTGGTGTCCAGGCCCTGGCCGTGCGGCGAGGACCCGGTGTAGGCGGTGACGGAGCCGTCCAGGTTGATCAGCAGTCGCCCGCTCTCGCCGCCCGAGTCGCCGCCGGTGATCTCGACGTAGGCGGCGATGCCGAGCCCGAGCGCCACCGGGTCGCCAGCCTCGCGGCGGCGCGCCTGCTCGGCGCGCAGGTCGGCGTACCCGCCGGCCTCCAGGACCTTGTCCAGCGCCTTGGCGTACTCGCCGGTGTCGTAGGTGGCGCCGGTCGGCGAGGAGTACGGGAACTCCTCCGGCCGGATGAAGTTGACCCGCCGGACCTCGGCCGGGTCCATGCCGATCTCGGTGGCGAACAGGTCCATCGCGCGCTCGATCGCGGCGGTCGCCTCGGGACGGCCCGCGCCCCGGTAGGCCGCGATCGGCGTCGTGTTGGTGACCACGGCCCGGCTGCTCGTCTCCACCTTCGGGAAGTGGTAGACGCCGGTGCCCATCAGCTCGGTGAGCGTCGGCAGGAACATCGTGCGCGGGTAGGCGCCCGCGTCCTGCACGACCTCCAGCCGGAACGCGAGCACCGTGCCGTCGCGGCGGCCGCCGATGGTGACGGTGTTCTGCTGCGCGCGGCCGTGCGTCATCGACACCAGGTTCTCGCTGCGGGTCTCCACCCAGCGGACCGGCCGCCCGGACCGTTTCGACGCCCAGCCGAGCACGACCGCCTCCGGGTCGGAGCCGATCTTCGCGCCGAACCCGCCGCCGACGTCCGGCGTGATGACGCGGACGTCCTTCGACTCGACGCCGAGCCCCTTCGCCACGGTGGACCGCGAGATCTGCGCGTTCTGCGTGGACAGCCACAGCGTCAGGCGGCCGTCCTCGCCCCACGCGCAGGCCGCGCCGCGCACCTCCAGCGGCGCCGGGGCGACGCGCTGGTTCAGGATCGTCTGCGTGACCACGACCTCGCAGTCGTCGAAAGCCTTGTCGTCGAACTCGCCGCCGGTGGTCTGCAGCACGTTCGTGCCCTGGTCCTCGAACAGCACAGTCTCGTCGCTGAGCGCGCTGTCGATGCTCGCGACCACGTCCAGCGGGTCGTAGTCGATGTCCACGAGTTCGGCGGCGTCCGCGAGCTGGTAGCGCTCCTCGGTGAGCACGAGCGCGACGGGCTCACCGACGTAGCGGACCACGCCGTCGGCGAGCCACGGTTCGACGACCGGGCCCGCCTTGTGCGGGGCGAGATCGATGTCGGCGGCCGTGTAGACCGCGACGACGCCGGGCGCCTCCAGCGCGGCCGACGTGTCGATCGAGGCGATGCGGGCGTGCGCGATCGGGCTGCGCACGAACATCGCGTGCACCGCGCCGGTCAGCGCCTCCACCCGTAGATCCTCGACGTAGGTCCCGCCCTGCGTGATCAGCTGCTGGTCCTCGATGCGGACCACCCTGGTGCCGACGATGCTCAAAACTGGCCTCCCACTACGGATACTTCGCGATCATGCCTCCTGGAGCGACGGAAGTCACCCTCGGGTTCGCCCCACGGAAGAAGGCTTTGGCAGGATCTTGGCGAACACGTACGGTTCTGCCACTCGTGCCGCCGGGCCGGCTGGAGCACGCTCCAGGTGTGGGAAAGCTCAGCCGAATCCTCGCCGGGCTACGGGAGTTCGCTGCCACGCAGATCGAGCTCGCCGAGCGCCGCGACCTGGAAAACCGGCCGTGGGAAGAGGAGTTCCTGCACTGGTCCGCGGAGGGCGGACTGCACGGGAACGTGGTGCCACCGCGCGGCCGCCACAGCACCACGCGGAACGGCTGGTGCCCAGGACATTACCGCGCTACCGCAGGTCCGCCAGCGACTCCGCGCGGAACTCCGCGGGGGTGCGGCCCGTCTCGCGCTTGAAGACCTGGCCGAAGTGGGACGCGCCCTTGAACCCCCAGCGCGCGGCGATCGCGGCGACCGGCGTCGCGGCCAGTCGCGGGTCCGCCAGGTCGCGGCGGCAGCCCTCGACGCGGCGGGCGCGGATCCACGACGAAACCGTGAACCCGGTGCCCGCGAACAGGTTGTGCAGGTGCCGGGGCGAGATGTAGTGCGCGGCGGCGACCGCGTTCGGGTCCAGGTCCGGATCGCCCAGGTGCGCGTCGATCCACTCGCGCACCTGCTCCAGCAGCACCTCGCGCCGTCCGGGCAGCAAGCGCGTGCCGTGCAGCATCACGGTCACCAGGTCCATCACCGTGCGCACCGCGCGCGGGCCGTGCGGGCCCAGTGACTCCACGTTCCGGTTGAGGCTGAGCAGCATGCCCCACACCGTCGACGGCAGCCCTGGCTCGCACTCGAAGGCGGTCGCGGTGATCCCGGGCGGCGGCGCGGGCAGGTACCGCTTGGGGAACCGGACGCAGGTGCTGCGGTAGTCGTCGCTGGAGACGATCGTGGCCGGTTTCGCGGAGTCGTAGATGGCGAAGTGCCCCGGCTTCAGGACCGCGATCCGCCCGTCCTGCGCCAGGCGCAGCTGCCCGGACAGCTGCAGGGTCATCACGTAGAAGTCCTGCTCGTCCGGCGAGATCGTGGCCGCGTCGCGGTAGGCGGCGTGGCGCCCGCTCTCCATGTCGACGAAGTTGACGTCGGCGAGCGGGCGGTTGCTGACGACGCCGGCGAACGCGCGCGGGCGCTCGCAGTCGAAGTGGAACCGCAGCACGCTGCGCTCCACCTGGTGCGTCCACGAACCGAACTCGACCTTCGGCCCGGAGGCCGGGGGCGCCACGGCCACCACGTCCGCGAGTGACGTCATCGTCATCCCCACCGGTTGTGCGCGCATTCGACAGCGGTGTGCGCTCGTCGTTCATGACGGGCGCCGTCCGCCGAATCTACCGTTGCGACACCACCGCGGAAAACCTCAGTGTGGAGGCGTTTCATGGCGTTCGTCGAAGGTTCCCACCACGTCACGTTGTCCGTCGCGGGCGCACAGGAGGACGTGGACTTCCACGTCAAGGTGCTGGGCATGCGCCTGATCAAGCGCACCGTGCTGTTCGACGGCTCGCTGCCGATCTACCACCTCTACTACTCCAACGCCGCAGGCGACCCCAGCAGCGTGGTCACCACGTTCCCGTGGGCGCAGGCCGGGTTCTTCGGCAAACGCGGCACGAACCAGGCGCGCGAGGTGCTGCTGTCGGTGCCGCACGATTCGCTGGACTTCTGGCACCGGCGCCTGACCGAGCACGAGGTCGAGGTCGGCAACATCGAGGTGTTCGGGCAGCGGCGGCTGGCATTCCGGCACCCGTCCGGCATCGAGTACGTCTTCGTCGGCAACACCGGTGACGACCGCGTCGGGCACGCCGGCTACGGCGTCCCGCCGGAGTGCGCGATCCACGGCATCCACGGCGTGGGCGTCCACGTCGCGACGCCGGACCGGATGGTCGAGTTCGCCGAGGAATCGTTCTTCTCCCAGGGCCGCCTGGCCGAGGAGGGCGACCGCGCCGCGCTGCAGATCGGCAACGCCAAGTACGGCAACCACCTCGAGCTGACGGTCAACCGCACCGACGACCAGGGCACCTGGGGCTACGGCGCCGGCACCTACCACCACTTCGCGTGGAACGTCGGCAACCTGCGCAACCAGGACGAGGTCAAGTTCGACATCGAAGGCCGCGGCTACACCGACATCTCCGAACTGAAGGACCGCAAGTACTTCAAGAGCGTGTACGTCCGCACGCCCGGCGGCGCGTTGTTCGAGCTGGCCGTGACGCACCCCGAAGGCGGCTGGACGTGCGACGAGTCGCCGAAGGAGCTCGGCACGCGGTTCCAGCTGCCCGAGCAGTTCGAGCACCGCCGCGAGGAGATCCTCGCCCGGCTCGAGCCGATCGAGATCTGAGATGGCCGCACCACATGTGACCGGCGGCCACGAGATCACCGTGCGGCGCGGGCAGTTCTGGATCCCGGGCGAGCGGGTGGCAGCCGGCGGCGTGACCGTGCAGCGGGCGCCGATGTTCGTGCAGTGGGAGGCGCCGCCGCAGGTGACCCGGCCCTACCCGCTGGTGCTGGTGCACGGCGGCGGCGGGCAGGGCACCGACTGGACCGGCACCCCGGACGGGCGGCCGGGCTGGGCGACGCGCTTCGTGGAGGCCGGGTTCGCCGTGTACGTGGTGGACCGCTGCGGCCACGGGCGTTCGCCGTACCACCCGGACGTCGTGGCGCCGATGGGCCCGCCGTTCCCCTACGAGGCGGCGCGGGCGTTGTTCCTGCCCGAGGAGCGGCGCGGCGAGCAGGTCCAGTGGACCTACGGCGAGGCGGAGGTCGACCAGCTGCTGTGCCCGATGGGCCCGCTGCCCGCCGATCTCGCCGAGTCGCAGCGCATGGACGCCGACCGGCTGGGCCGGTTGCTGGACCGCACCGGCCCCGCGGTGCTGGTGACCCACTCCGCGGGCGGTCCGGTCGGATGGCTCGCGGCGGACGCGCGCCCCGATGCGGTGGTCGCGATCGTGGCGGTCGAACCGGTCGGCCCGGCCTTCGCCGAGATCCCCGGGATGGGCTCGCTGGACTGGGGGCTGACCTCGGCGCCGATCACCTACGAACCGCCGGTTTCCGACCCGGCCGAGGTGCGCGAGGGGATGCGGATCCCCGCGCTGGCGGGCAAACCCGTCGTGGTCGTGACCGGTGGCGCGTCGGCGTTCGCGGACTTCGCGCCGCAGGTCGTGGACTTCCTGCGCGACGCGGGCGCCGACGCGGCGCGGCTGCACCTGCCCGACCACGGCGTCAAGGGCAACGGGCACGGACTGATCTTCGAAGCCAATTCCGACGAGACGGTGCGGCCGGTCATCGACTGAATCCGCGGACTGGAGGGGACGGACGCATGAGCCTGCACGTCAGCGACGAGTTCGACGGGTTGATGGCGCGCCTGGACGAGGCCGCGCCGGTGCTCGCCGCGAACGCCGAGAAGGGCGAGGAACTGGGGCGGCTCACCGACGAGGTCGCGCAGGTGCTGCACGAGACGGGCGCGCTGAAGATCGGCATCCCGCGCGACCTTGGCGGGTACGAGTTCTCGCCGCGCCAGGTCATCGAGACGATCGCGAAGATCTCCTACTCGGACGCCTCCGCCGGGTGGTCGTTCATGGCGTTGCAGATGGTCACCGGCACCACGGCCGCCTACCTCGGCGACGAGGCGGCGGCGGAGTTGTTCCCGGACGTGGCCGGCAACCGGTACGCGCTGATGGCGGGGCAGGGCACGCGGCTGGGCGCCGCGCGGCGGGTCGACGGCGGGTACGTGATCAACGGGCAGTGGAGCTTCGCGTCCGGGATCTCGATGGCCACCCACATCCACACCGCGGCGTTGTGCGAGGAGACCGGGCAGGCGCTGATCTTCACGTTCCCCAAGGAGCAGGCGACGCTCGTCGACAACTGGGACGTGATGGGCCTGAAGGCGACCAGCAGCATCGACTACGTGTGCGAGGACGTGTTCGTGCCATCGACGCACGTGTACGAGATCACCACGATGGCGGCGCGCCACGGCGGTGCGATCTACCGGATGGGCCTGGCGAACATGGCCGGCGTGTGTCACACCGGCTGGGCGCTCGGGGTGGGGCGCCGGATGCTCGACGAGATGCGGGCGCTGGCCGCGCGGAAGTCCGGGGCGCCGGGCGCGTCGGTCGACACCGGGCAGTTCCACGCGGAGTACGCGCAGGCAGAGGCCGCGGTGCGCTCGGCGCGGGCGTGGGCGATGGAGGTGTGGGAGGCCAACGAGGCGACCCTGGACGGTGGGTCGCTGCTGACCACGGAGCAGGAGACGCTGACCCGGCTGATGCTGAACAACACGACGTGGTCGGTGCACGCGGCGGGCCAGGCGGTGTACAAGTGGGCGGCCACGGCGGCGCTGCGAAGGGGCGACCTGCAGCGCTTCTTCAGAGACCTCCACGCGGGGACGCAGCACATCACGTCGGGGCCGGTCGTGCTGCAGAACTGCGGCCGCTGGATGGCCGGCCTGGCGCCGGAGGCGCACTGGGAGTTCCTGGAGCTGAAGGGCTGACGCCAGAGGGTGCGCCACGTCGCGGCGCGCTGTCCGGCCGCGACGTGGGCCGGCACGGCGCCCACTCCGGCGAAAAACTCCGGCGGCATGCCCCACCGGGCGGCACCCACGCCTTCCTCGGCACCCGCGGAATGCCCGCTGCACCAGGGACCGCATCACCTTCGGGCGCCTGTGGCCGCTACGGGCAGAACCGGAAGTGCGTGGTCAGGCGACGGTCGTCCACCACGTGGAAGGCCAGCCCGGGCGGCCGCTCGTAGTCGAGCGGTCCGCCCTCCGCCCAGCCGGCGTCCCCGCCCGGTTCCCACGGCAGGGCCAGCGCCGAGACCACCCCGGGCGCCACCACCAGCGGCCGCCCGGCGAAAGTCGTCACCGCGGGCGTGTGCGCGTGCCCGCAGAACAACCCCACCACGTCCGGGTGCCGCGCCACCACCTCCGCCAGCCGGGCCGCTTCGTGCTGCCGGATCTCGTCCAGCAGCGGGTGGTGCAGCACCGACGGCGGGTGGTGGAACGCCACGAACGCCGGCCGCCCCGCCGCCTCCGCCAGCACCTCGTCCAGCCAGGCGATCGTCGAGTCGTCCATCCGCCCCGAGCCGCTTCCCGGGATGCTCGTGTCGCACAGCGCGAACACCGCCCCGGCCGCCTCGCCGACCTGGTTGACCGGCCCGTCCGACGGCTCCTCGCCGAGCAGGACCGAACGGTAGGCGGCCCGCGAATCGTGGTTGCCGGGGCAGTGGAACACCGGGTACGGCAACGTGTCCAGCAGCTTCGCGACCTCGGCGTACTCGGCCGGCTCGCCGTGATCGGCCAGGTCCCCGGTCACCAGCACCGCGTCCACCGGCCGCGGCAGCTCGCGCAGGTGGCCCACCACCCGCGCGGCCCGGTCCGCGTTCCGCGAACCGCCGTCGAGGTGCAGATCGGACAGGTGCGCGAGGACCGTCATGGCCCGACCCTACCGGCTGCGAAAATTCCTCCCGGCCGGATTCAACAACCTGGGGGCCCCGGCGCGTTGAAGGCCCGTCAACCGAAAACCGAAAGGAACACCGGTGCGGGACCGCTTCGACGATTTCGTGGCGCAGCGCCTCGACCGCCTCCTCCGCTACGCCACGGCCCTGACCTGCGACCCCCACCTCGCGCAGGACATCGTGCAGGAGACCCTGCTGCGCGCCCAGCACCGCTGGGCCCGCATCGCCGGGCTGCAGGCGCCCGAGAGCTACGTGCGCAAGATGATCACCAACGAGTTCCTGTCGTGGCGGCGCCGGAAGGCCTCGCGCAACGTCACCGCCGCCCACAGCACGCTCGACGCCATCGGGACGCCCACCGCGGACCCCGCAGAGCACTACGCCGAACGGGACGCCATGCGCGCCCGCATCGCCGCGCTGCCCCGCAAACAGCGCGCCGCGATCGTGCTCCGGTTCTACGAGGACTGCACCGACGCCGAGATCGCCGAGGCGCTCGGCTGCTCGGCGGGCACCGTCCGCAGCCACATCTCCCGCGCCCTGAGCACGCTGCGCGCCGCCGAGGGCGGCCGCCGCCGGGGCCTGCCCGTCACGGAGGCGCTGTCATGACCACCGACCCCACCGAACAGCTCATCCGCTCGGCGCTGCACGCCGAGGCCGACCGCCGCCCCGACCCGCGGGTGGTGCTCGCCGGGCTGCGGCAGGCGCAGCCGCGCCGCAGCCGGACGCCACTCCTGGTCGTCGCGGCCGCGGCGGTCGTCGCGGTGGCCGTCGCGGCAGTCCTGGTGCCGCGGATGCTCCAGCGCAGCGCCCCCGTCGTGGGCACGGCGCCGGCCACCGACCAGACCGTTCTGCTGGCCGGTCTGGACGACCACGACACCACCGACTCGGTCGTGCTCGGCCGCTTCGGACGGGACGGCACCGCCGCGCTCGCCTCGATCCCCCGCGACTCGCTGGTCGACATCCCCGGCTTCGGCCAGGGCAAGCTGAACAGCGCGTACAGCCGCGGCAAGGAAGCCGCCCAGCAGCAGGGCCGCGACGAGAACGCCGCGGCCGAGGCGGGCGCCCGCACGCTCGTCGACACCGTGCAGCAGCTCACCGGGACGCACGTGGACCACTACGCCGTGGTCGGCATGGCGGCGTTCGGCCAGCTCGCCCACGTCCTGCAGGGCGTCCCCGTCTGCCTGCGCGCGGCCACGCACGACTCGCGGGCCGGTGCCTCGTTCCCCGCCGGTGAGCAGGTCCTGGACGAGACGAAGGCGCTGGCCTTCCTCCGGCAGCGCACCGGGCTGCCCAACGGCGATCTCGACCGGATCGCCCGGCTCCAGGCGTACCTGCGCTCGGCCGCGAACGAGGTGATCGGCGGGGGCAGGCTCGCCGACCCGGCCTTCGTGTCCGCGCTGATCAGCACCGTGCAGCGCAACGTGCGCACCGACCCCGGCTGGGACCTGCTGTCCTTCGCCGCGCTGGTGCGGGACACCCGCCCGGCCGACCTGCGGATCGGGACCGTGCCGATCACGGGCTCGGACCTCGACACGCCGTACGGCGCGGTGATCGGTCTCGCCCCCGGGGAAGTCCGCACGTTCGTGGCGGACCTGCCGCACTCGGGCACGTCAGCACCGGATTCCTGCGTGAACTGAACACCGGAATCGCGCGCAAACCGGGTCACGGTCGCTCCCGCGGGGTTAGGCTGGCAACCGCCGACGGGAAGGGGACGCGTCCGATGACCGGACCGCGAGCCGAGAACGCGGCCGCGGGGCCCACCAGCCCCGCGGCCTTCGGCCTGTCGGACACCGTCCGGGTCGCCGCGGTGCTGCGCGCCGAAGCCGAGAACGCCCCCGATTTCACCGCCGCAGCGCGGGCCCTCGTCCGGCGGCTGCGGGACGGGTTCGCCGTCGCGGGACGGCCGATGTCGGCCGAGTTGTACACAGTGGACGAAGGCGGTTCCACGGTGCTCGTCGCGGCGGCCGGGGAGCCGCGAACCGGTGGCGCGCCGGCCGCGGCGCCGGCGGGCGAACGCTTTCCGGTGATCCCGTTGCCCGGCGCGCTGGCGTTCGGCGGGCCGCTCGCCGGGGGCCGCGCGTTCTGGATCGTGCTGCCCTCGTCGGCCGCGCTGCCGGCCGCGACGGCCCGCTCGATCGCGGTGAGTGTCCGCGCCGGGCTGCTGGCGCACGGTCCGGCCGAGGACCGCGCGGAGGCGCTCCGGGACTACGCCGAGCTGCTGGAGCGCACCTCACGGGTGGAGGGCGCGGCGCTGGAGGACGCGGCGGGCCGGGCAGGCGCCAAGGTCGAGCTCGGCGACTCGCTGCAGGCGATCGGGCAGCGGCTGACCGCGCAGCTCGACATCGACACCCTCGTCCAGGACGCCACGGACGCGGCCACGCGCGGCACCGGCGCGGGGTTCGGGGCGTTCTTCTACAACCTGATCGACGAGTTCGGCGAGTCCTACACGCTCTACACGCTGTCCGGGGTTCCCAAGGAGGCTTTCGACGGGTTCCCGATGCCGCGCAACACGGCGGTTTTCGCGCCCACGTTCAACGGCAGCGGGATCGTCCGCAGCGACGACATCACCAAGGACCCGCGCTACGGGCACAACGAGCCGCACCACGGCATGCCGGAGGGGCACCTGCCGGTGCGCAGCTACCTGGCCGTCCCGGTGATCACGCCGATCACGCGAGAGGTGCTGGGCGGGTTCTTCTTCGCCCACCCCGAGCCGGGGCGGTTCACCGCGCGGCACGAGCAGGTGGCGGCCGGGATCGCGAGCTACACCGCGATCGCGCTGGACAACGCGCGGATGTTCGCGCGGCACCGGTCGATGGCGACCGAGCTGGCGCGCAGCATGCTGCCCGTGGTGCCGGAGATCCCCGGCCTGCGGATCGTGTCGCGGTACCTGCCCGCGTCGGCCGGGGCCGAGGTCGGCGGGGACTGGTTCGACGTGATCGAGCTGCCCGGCGGGCGGACGGCGTTCGTGATCGGCGACGTGGTGGGGCGCGGCGTGCCCGCGGCGGCGGTGATGGGTCAGATGCGCACCGCGATCCGGTCGTACGCGCTGCTGGACCTGCCACCGTCCGACGTGCTGCACAACGTGTCCCAGCTGGCGCGGACCACGCCCGGCGCCAAGTTCATCACGTGCCTGTACGCGGTGCACGACCCGATCGACGACTCCCTCACCTACGCCAACGCCGGTCACCTGCCCGCGGTGCTGATCGCGGCCGACGGGTCGACCCGGCAGATCGCGGAGGCCCTGGGCATGCCGCTGGGCGTCGGGGAGCAGTACCCGCAGGAGCAGACGCCGTTCCCGCCCGGGATGCGGCTCGTGCTGTACACCGACGGGCTGGTGGAGAGCCGGGAGCGGGAGCTCGGTGTGGGCATCGACGCGCTGCTGGCGGAGCTCACGTCGCTGCCTCGTGACGGTGACCTTGGCGCGGCGTGCGACGAGCTGATCGGGCGGCTGACCGGCGGCAGGCACGACGACGACGTCGCCCTGCTGTACGTCGAGCACCGGGGCGCGGACCGGCGGGTCGCGTCGATGGCGCTGGTCCCGGAGGTGCCGCTGGACGCCGTGCACAAGTTCGTGGCCGGGCGGATGGCGCGGTGGGGGCTGGCGGAGGTGGCCGACCGCGCGGTGAAGGTCGCCACCGAGCTGGTGACGAACGCGATGCGGCACGCTTCGGCGCCGCTGACGCTGCGCCTGTTCCACGACGGCACGCGGCTGACGGTGGACGTCGCCGACCGCACGGGGGCGCTGCCGCACATCCTCGCGACCGGCGGAATCGAACACGACGGGCTGCGGATGATCGACGCGGCCGCGGCGAGGTGGGGCACGCGCACCACGCCCAACGGCAAGGTCGTGTGGGCGGAGCTCACGACGAGGTGACCCCGGATCCGGGGAACAACAGGTGTGTAAACCGTGCACGGGGGGTAACCCCCGGCCGACGAGGAACACGCCGAGGGGACTTCGATGCACGCCGGAGACCAACGCCTCCACCGACTGGTGACGGCGCGCTCGCGCAACGCGACGACTTTGAGGCACGTCCTCACCCAGTGGGCGAACGCCGTGGAGCTGCCCGACGCCACCACCGACGCAATGGCGCTCGCGGCGTACGAGGCCATGATCAACGTGGTGACCCACGCGTACCCCGCCCAGGCCGAGGGCCCGCTGGAGCTGTCCGCGGAGCTGCGCGGCAACGCGGTGGACGTCACGGTGAGCGACCAGGGGCGGTGGCAGCCGCCCGCCGCGGATCCCGGCCCCCTGCACGGCCGGGGGCTGCCGCTGATCCAGGCGCTGTCCGACCGGGCGGAGATCGCGCCGGGCCCGGAGGGCACGACGGTGCGGATGCGCTGGCCGGTGCCGGCCACGCCGACACGGCTGCGGATGGACGTCGCGCAGGCCCAGTAGCCGCGACTGCCGGTGGAAGCGGCACCGGACACACGAGCCGATCGGGCCCCAGAGCCACGACGTCGAAGCGGCACCGCACACACGAGCCGATCGGGCCCCAGAGCCACGACGTGGAAGCGGCACCGCACACACGAGCCGATCGGGCCCCAGAGCCACGACGTGGAAGCGGCACCGGACA
The DNA here is from genome assembly GCF_000473265.1 of Amycolatopsis thermoflava N1165. Classification (NCBI taxonomy): domain Bacteria; kingdom Bacillati; phylum Actinomycetota; class Actinomycetes; order Pseudonocardiales; family Pseudonocardiaceae; genus Amycolatopsis; species Amycolatopsis thermoflava. The sequence continues at coordinate 8,631,523 of NZ_KI421511.1, read as the reverse complement.
CATGGGCCGATTGGGCCCGAGAGCCACGACGGGGCACTTGCGCTGACCCACCCGGTTCGCTTGCGCGATCGAAGTAGGGCGGGCGCGTCAGTGGTGCCGCCCGCGCGGCGCCCTCTCGTTTAGATGTGACGGCCCATGGGCCGACCTGTCCCCCCGGACGGGGTGCCGCTCCGCCGGCGGGGCGGAGCGGCTCGCCGTCACTCGGAGGCTTGTTCCGTCGTCGGGAGGTAGACGCGGAAACGGGTGTCGCCCGGTTCGGACTCGACTCGCAGGTCGCCTCGGTGGCGGTCCACCACGATGCGCCACGAGATGTCCAGCCCGAGGCCCGTGCCCTCCCCCACCGGCTTCGTCGTGAAGAACGGTTCGAAGATCCGCTGCTTGGTCTCCGCCGAGATGCCAGGGCCGGTGTCGCCGATCTCGACCACCACCCGGTCGCCGTCGCGGCTGGTGCGCAGCGTCAGCGTGCCCGTGCCGTCCATGGCGCTGACCGCGTTGTCGATGATGTTCGTCCACACCTGGTTCAGCTCGCCCGCGTAAGCCGGCACCGTCGGCAGCGACCGGTCGTACTCCTTGACGACCTTGACCCCGGTGCCGATCTTGCCCGCCAGCATCACCAGCGTCGAATCCAGCCCGTCGTGCACGTCGATCCACTGGTGCGGCGCGCGGTCCATCTGCGAGTACTGCTTCGCCGCGCCGACCAGCGCCGAAATGCGAGTCGTCGAGTCCTCGATCTCCCCCATCAGCATCTCGGTCTCCAGCGCGTACGCCAGCCACCGCAGGGCGCCGTCCAGCAGGCCGTCGCCGACGGACTCCAGGACGTGGTCGAGACTCTCGGCGGACAGCCCGGCCGCGACGAAGATCGGGGCCAGGTCCCAGCCCTGCTCGATGTCGCGCTCTTCGAGCCAGTCGCCGATCTCGTCCTCGCGGTCGGCCTGCTGCATCGCGGTCAGCGGTGGCGCGTCGGCCACCTGCTTGACCAGCCGTTCCTGCACGTCGAGCAGCAGCTCCAGCAGATCGGGCTCGATGTCCCGCTTCGCCAGTATCGCCAGCTTGTGCCGCATCCCGGCGACCCGTTCACGCAGCGCCGCGGTGGCGCGGACCGCCGCGGCCGCCGGGTTGTTCAGCTCGTGGGTCAGCCCCGCCGACATCTCGCCGAGTGCGAGCAGCCGCCGCCGCTGCCCGATCAGCGCGTCGGTGTTGCGCCAGCCCAGGTACGAACCCTCCAGCAGGTGCGTGGCCATCGGGAACCAGCTGCGGAACTGGTCGGCGAACTCCTTCGCGGGCAACGTCAGGAACATCAGGTCGGTGACCGCGTACACCGAGGCGCCGTAGCGCTGCTGCTGTTGCCCGTAGAAGAACTGCGTCGCCCCGCAGTAGGCGCCGCGCTGGTCGGAGCGGACGGTCTCCACCTCGCTGCCGCCGACCAGCCGCGTCATCCGGAGCGCGCCGGACAGCAGCACGTAGAAGCACGTCGCCGGGTCGCCCTCGCTGATGATCGCGGTGTCCGCGGCGTACTGCTCGAGCTTGGCGTGGTCGAGGATCCAGTCGAGCTGGGCGTCCGACAGATCGGTGAACAGGAACAACTCCCGCAGGAACTCGCGGGTCAGCTGCGTCTCGCTCATCGTGCCTCCAGGTAGCGGTGCACGAGCGAGACGGCCATCGCGCCCTCGCCGACGGCAGAGGCGACGCGCTTGACCGACTGCGAGCGGACGTCGCCGGCCACGAACACACCCGGGATGGACGACTCCAGGTGGTGCGGGTCCCGGTCGAGCGTCCACCCCGGCGGTCGCTTGCCGTCGACCATCAGGTCCGGGCCCGTGCACACGAAACCGTGGTCGTCGCGCAGCACGTCGTCACCCAGCCACTCGGTGCGCGGCGCCGCGCCGATGAACACGAACAGGTGCCCGGTCGGCACCGTCTCGGTGATGCCCTGCTCCTCGTCGCACAGGGTCAGCTCTTCGAGGTGGTCGGTGCCGTGCGCGCGCACCACGGTGGTGCGGGTGCGGACGTGGATGTTGCCGATCGCCTCGATCTGCTCGATGAGGTAGTGCGACATGGACGCCTGCAGCGACGGCCCCCGCACCAGGATCGAGACCTCCTTGGCGTAGCGGGAGAAGAACACGGCGGCCTGCCCGGCGGAGTTGGCGCCGCCGACGATGTAGACGTGCTCGCCCTCGCACTCGGGTGCCTCGGTGGCGGCCGAGCCGTAGAACACGCCGCGGCCGGTCAGCTCGGCCACGCCCTCGGCCTCCAGCGCCCGGTAGGACACGCCGGTGGCGAGCACGACGGCGTGTGCCGCGATCTCGCTGCCGTCCCCGAACCGCACCACCCGCGCCGAACCGCGGGCCTCCAGGCCGGTCACGTCCCGCGCGGTCAGCACCTCCGCGCCGAACTTCTGCGCCTGCCTGCGGGCCCGGTCGGTCAGCTGCGCCCCGGAAACCCCGTCCGGGAAGCCGAGGTAGTTCTCGATCCGGGAGCTCTGCCCGGCCTGCCCGCCGGTCGCCCGGCGCTCGACCAGGACCGTGCGCAGCCCTTCGGAGGCGCCGTAGACGGCCGCGCCGAGCCCGGCCGGGCCGCCGCCGATCACCACCAGGTCGTAGAACTCCGAGGCGGGCCGCGTCGACAACCCGACGGCGTCGGCGATCTGCTCGCCGTCCGGTTTGCGCAGCACGGTCCCGTCCGGGGTGATCAGCACCGGGATGTCGTCGGCGGCGCAGTCCGCCGCTTCGAGCAGGCGGCAGGCCTCCGGCTCCTCGACGGAGTACCAGCGGTAGGGCACGGAGTTGCGGGCCAGGAAGTCGCGCACCTTGTAGGACGGCGAGGACCAGCGGTGCCCGATCACCTTCGTCTCCTCGACCGGCCGGTCGCCGGCCGCGCGCCACGCGTCCACCAGCGCGTCGACCACCGGGTACAGCTTCTCCTCCGGCGGGTCCCACGGCTTGAGGAGGTAGTGGTCGACGTCGACGACGTTGATCGCCTGGATCGCCGCGTCGGTGTCGGCGTAGGCGGTCAGCAGGGCGCGCCGCGCGTACGGGAACAGGTCCATCGCCTGCTCCAGGAAGGTGATGCCGTCCATCTGCGGCATGCGGTAGTCGGCGAGGATGGCCGCGACGGCGTCCCCGCGCAGCTTGATCTCGCGCAGGGCTTCGAGCGCGTCCGCCCCGGAGGCGGCGCGCACGACGCGGTAGTCCTGGCCGTAACGACGGCGGAGGTCACGGGCGACCGACCGGGACACGGCCGGGTCGTCGTCGACGGTCATGAGGATGGGCAGGCTCACGCCGCAAACACTACGGCCTGGCAGCGTTCCAGGATCAGAACTTTCCCGCACGAGGAGACCACATACTGGACCCACCTTGCCGCTCGCGGCCCTCCGCGGTGATCATCGGAGCCCGTCCACGATCGCTGCGGGAGGTCCGCGAAAATGTCCGTCGAGCTGCCCGAACGCGTCCGCGCCCTGCGCTCCGCCGAGGTCCCCGCGGACGGCATCCTGGAGGGTCCGCGGCACCTCTCGCGACTTCACGAAGATGCACAGTCGCGCGAGTACGAGATGTTCACCTCGCGCCCGCTGGGACGCCTGATCGGCGCCGAGATCACCGGCGTGGACCTCAGCAGGCCCCTCACCCCGCGGCTGCGCGACGAGCTGAACCGCGCGCTGCTGGAGTGGAAGGTGCTGTTCTTCCGCGACCAGCGCATCACCCCGGAGCAGCAGCGGGCGTTCGCGCGCAACTGGGGCCCGCTGGAGACCAACCCGTTCCTGCCCGCCGGCGACTCCGGCGAGGTCACCCGTTTCGCGCGCGGCGCGGGGATGCCGGGTTTCGAGAACATCTGGCACGCCGACACCACCTGGCGCCCGGAGCCGGCGCTCGGGTCGGTCCTGCGCCTGGTCGAGGTGCCGCCGCTGGGCGGGGACACGCTGTGGGCCGACATGGCCGCGGCCTACGACAACCTGCCCGCCGGCGTCCGCGAACGGATCGACGGCCTGCGCGCGGTGCACGACTTCGTGCCCGGCTTCGCCCGCTTCGCCGACCACGACCTGCTGGCGCGCTGGCAGGACCGCTTCCCGCCGGTCGAGCATCCGGTCGTACGCGTGCACCCGGAGACCGGGCGGAAGACGCTGTTCGTCAACCAGGCCTTCACCACGCACATCGTCGGCATGGACCGCGCGGAGAGCGATCGCCTGCTGCGGTTGCTGTTCGCGCAGGCGCACGTGCCCGAGTACCAGGTGCGGTTCTCCTGGCGCCCGGACACGGTCGCGTTCTGGGACAACCGCGCGACGCAGCACTACGCCGTCAACGACTACCACCCGCACGCGCGGATCGCGGAGCGCGTCGCGATCGCCGGTGATCGTCCGTTCTGACCGTTAGCCTGGGGCCATGGCGGACCCGAAGAGCACGGTCACCTCGTTCCTGACGGCCCTCGAACGCGACGACGTGGAAGGCGCGCTGAGCTTCGCCGCCCCGGAGGTGGTGTACCAGAACGTCCCGCTGCCCCCGGCGCGCGGCATCGCGGCCGTGGAGAAGCAGCTGCGCCTGCTCAGCCGCTACCACATCGGCTTCGAGGCGCGCGTGCACCACATCGCCGCGGACGGCCCGATCGTGCTGACCGAGCGGACCGACGTGCTGCGCGTCGGGTCCTGGGACACGCGGTTCTGGGTGTGCGGCACGTTCGAGGTGCGCGACGGCCGGATCGTGTTGTGGCGGGACTACTTCGACTGGGCGACCGTGCTCGCCTCGAGCGTGCGCGGCGCCGGGAGGGCCGCCGTGACCGGGGTGTCGACGCTGGTCGCCCGCGCGCGCCTGCGGGACTGACGCCGGTACCACTGCAGGCAGACCACCAGCGCGAGCGCGATTTCGACGGCGTCGCCGCCGTAGTACAGGACCTGTGCCCCGGCGCGGAAGCCGTCCGCGTACAGGGCCTTGGCGAGGATGCCGTGCGCCGCGCCGGCCAGCACGAGCGTCGCCCCGCGCAACGCCGGGCCGTGCCGGCGCGCGGCGGCCACGCCAGGCCCGCAACGCGAGCGTGACCGGCCTGCCGAGCACCAGCAGCAGCGGACCGGCCATGCCGACCACGAGGTGTTGCGCCAGGTGGGCGCTGAACGTGTGCGCCGGGAACGGCAGCGCCACGACGACCGCGAGCGCGCCCACCGTGAACGAGGCGGCGCGCCGCGCACAGGTAACCCACCAGCGCGACGGCCACCGCCAGTGCGATCGGCCAGGTGCCGGTGGTGTGGTCAGGCGCGCGCTCCCGCACCAACAGCGCCACGCCCGCGGCCGGCAACGCCACCGCGATCACGTTCCACGCCCAGTCGCAGGGCACGAGGTCGACGTGGTAGCGGATCTGGTGCAGGGTCAGCAGCTTGTGCTGGATCGTCCCGTCGTAGAGCTGGAACGCGCCTGCCCCGGCGAGGATGCCGCCCATCAGCGCGCGGCCGGACAGCGCCGCACGCCGCCGCAGGCCGGCCACCAGCACCAGGCCGAGCACGGTGGCGAACCAGCCGAACGCGTGGAACAGCCCGTCGGACACCAGCCCGGCGTCCGAAGTGGACTTGTCGTGGAAGTGGTGCCAGTTCAGCCACTGGTGGAACACCGTCTCGTCGGCGAACGCCGCGATCCCGACGCCGATCGCGGCGCCCGGCGCACCTCCGGGCCGCGGCTACCCTGGGGCGCGCGGGTTATGCGTTCAGTGCCGCGTCGAGTTCGGCGAGCAACCGGGCCTTCGGCCGCGCGCCCACCCACTGCGCCACCCGCTCGCCGTCGCGGAACAGCACCAGCGTCGGCAGCGACATCACCTGCAGGTCACGCGCGGTGCGGGGGTTCTCGTCGGAGTTGATCTTGCGGATGGTCAGGTCGCCGGCACGCTCGGCGGCGATCTCGGCGAGCACCGGCGCGATCATGTGGCACGGCGGGCACCACTGCGCCCAGAAATCGACCAGCACGGGCCCGTCGTGGCGCAGCACCTCCGCCTCGAAGGTCTCGTCGGTCACGGCGAGCACGGCGCCGGTGGTGGTGGTCATCGGGACTCCTCGAAGGACGTGGTGACCCGGCACGGGCCCGGGCTCTCGGTCGAGCGCTTCGGTGAGCTTGGCGCGCAGGTCGTCGCGCACGGCCTGCAACCGGTCCAGGCAGGCCTCGACCTCGGCGAGCTTGCGCTCGTACACCTCGATCGAGTCGGCGCACGAGTCCCCGGTCTCGTGGCCCGCCCGCAGGCACTCCACGAACGGCCGGGTGTCGTCGAGGCTGAACCCGACCGCCTGGAGCGTCTGGATCTCGCGGACGAGCCGGAAGTCGTCCTCGCCGTACTCGCGGTAGCCGTTGGCCGCGCGCCGCGCGGACAGCAGCCCCTGTGACTCGTAGAACCGCAGCGCGCGCGTGGTGGTCCCGGCCCGCTGCGCCAGCTCCCCGATTCGCATGTGATCGAGCGTAAAGGTTGCCGCTGACGTCAAGGCAAGGATTCGCGCGCGACCCGCTCCAGGCGCTCCCGGTAGTCCGCCCACCACTGCGCGTCGGCGTCCGGCAGGTTGCCGGTGTCGCGGCGCATCCCGGCGGCGCCGTCGACGAGTTCGCGGATGATGTCCGCGTGCCCGGCGTGGCGGGAGGTCTCGGCGATCATGTGCACGAGGACCCGGTGCAGCGTGACGGGTTCCCGGCCCGGGATGTGCCCGACGGCGTCCAGCGCGAGCGCGCCGATGGTGGCGTCGGCGTGCGCCCAGGCCTGGCGGTAGAGCGCGACGATCTCCGCGGTGGACTCGTCCGCGCGCGCCCACATGTCGGCGTTGGGCTCGTCGTCGGCGAGCCAGGGCAGTTCGCGGCCGAACGGGCGTCCGAAGGTGGCGCCGAAGTACCCGAGCTCGCAGCCGATCAGGTGCTTGACCAGCCCGAGCAGGTTGGTGCCGGTCGGCGTCATGGGGCGGCGCAGGTCGTACTCGGAGAGGCCGTCGAGCTTCCAGAGCATCACCTCGCGCGCCTGCTGGAGGTACCGGTGCAGATCGTCCTTCGGGTCGGTCTCGGTCATGCGGACAGCCTTCCACCGCGGACCGGAAAATGTCGGTGGCGGGTGCGAACATGTGTTCGTGACGAACGAGGGCCCGATCCTGCACGCCGACCTGGACGCGTTCTACGCGTCGGTCGAGCAGCGTGACGACCCGTCGCTGCGCGGGCGGCCGGTGATCGTCGGCGGCGGGGTGGTGCTCGCGGCGAGCTACGAGGCCAAGGCGCGCGGGGTGCGCACGGCGATGGGGTGCGCGCAGGCGCTGCGGCTGTGCCCGGCGGCGGTGGTGGTGCCGCCGCGGATGGCGGCCTACAGCGCGGCGAGCAAGGCGGTGTTCGCGGTGTTCGAGGACACCACGCCGCTGGTGGAAGGGCTCTCGATCGACGAGGCGTTCCTCGACGTCGGCGGGCTGGCCCGGATTTCCGGCACGCCCAGCCGGATCGCGGCCGATCTGCGCCGGGCGGTGGCGGAGCGGGTCGGGCTGCCGATCACGGTCGGGGTGGCGCGCACGAAGTTCCTCGCGAAGGTGGCCAGCGGGGTGGCGAAGCCGGACGGGCTGCTGGTGGTGCCGCACGACCGCGAGCTGGAGTTCCTGCACCCGCTGCCGGTCGAGCGGCTGTGGGGCGTGGGGAAGGTGACGGCGGAGAAGCTGCACGCGCGCGGCATCCGGACGGTGGGGCAGGTCGCCGAGCGGGGCGAGGCGGAACTGGTGGCGCTGCTGGGGCGGGCCGGCGGGCGGCACCTGTTCGCGCTGGCGCACAACCGGGATCCGCGCCCGGTGGTCGTCGGACGGCGGCGGCGGTCGATCGGGGCGCAGCGGGCGTTGGGGCGGCGGGCACGGTCGCCGGACGAGCTGGACGAGATCCTGGCCGCGCTGACCGACCGGCTGGCGCGGCGGCTGCGGGCCGCGCACCGGGTGTGCCGGACGGTGGTGCTGCGGATGCGGTTCGCCGACTACACCCGCGCGACGCGGTCGCAGACGGTGCCGCACCCGACGGCGCACACCGAGGACGTCCTGGCCACCGCGCGGGGCCTGCTGGCCGCCGCGATGCCGATGATCCGCGAGCGGGGGATCACGCTGATCGGCCTCGCACTGTCCAACCTGGACAACGACACGCCGCTGCAACTGGAGCTGCCCTTCGGCGAACACCAGCCCGACGCGCTCGACGCCGCGCTCGACCAGGTCCGCGACCGCTATGGGTCGAAAGCGGTCACCCGGGCGATGCTCCTCGGCCGCGACGACGGCCCGACGGTGCCCCTGCTGCCCGACTAGTGACCGTCCGATCACGACACGTACCCGGGTGTCGGTGGTGGAGCGGAGGCGCATGGCTAGGAGTTGCGGCAGGTGCGACCGTTTGGAGCCTTGCGCGGCCCCGGATGGGGGGCCACGGTGGGGCTTGCGGGCAGGTGCCCGCCGGGGGGCGGGAGTGCGGCATGACCGAGGCAGCGAGCAGGTTGGGCAGAGAAGTGGGAGCGCTCCCGGCTCGTCCGCTCAGCGGAGGGTTGGACCTTCCGGACGGCTTGCCTGTGGTGGGCCGAGTTCTGGAGCGGCCACTTCCGATCGTCCCGCCCGGGGTGGATCGGGTTCCGGGGCCGGGGCAGCGACCGTCGATCGCCCTGCCCGGCGGCTACCCGCCGCGCACGCCCCCTGACGGGGGCGGCACCGCCGCGCGCCCGCCCCACGCACCTACGCGGGCCGCGCGATGACCGGGACCGCGGCGCGGGCCGCCGCGCCGGCCATCCATCCGCTACCCCAGTTCGCCGCCGGGCCGGTGGGCGTCGTGCTCGTGGTGCAGGCCCTCGTGCTCAGCCTGTTGTCCGGGCGGTACGGGTTCCACCGCGACGAGCTGTACTTCCTCGCCGCGGGGAAGCGGCTCGACTGGGGATATGTCGACCAGCCGCCGGTCACACCGTTGCTCGCCAGGGCCGGAGCCGCCGTGTTCGGCGACAGCCCGGCCGGTGTCCGCGCGCTGGCCACGGTCGCGGCGCTCGCCACCGTCCTCCTCGTCGCGCTCGTCGCCCGCGAACTGGGCGGCGGGCGCAGCGCGCAGACCCTCGCGGCAGGCGCGGCGGCGCTGTCCGCCTTCGTCCTCGTCGTCGGCCACATGCTCGGCACCGCGACCTTCGACCTGCTGGTGTGGGTGGCGATCGGACTGCTGGCGCTACGACTACTGCGCACGGGCGACGGCCGGTGGTGGCTCGCGATCGGCGCGGTCGCCGGCGTGGGCCTGGCCAACAAGTGGCTGGTCCTGCTGCTCCTGTCCGCGCTCGGCATCGCCGTGCTGATCACCGGGCCGCGGCACGTGTTCCGCAGCGCGTGGCTGCCCGCGGGCATCCTCGTCGCCGCGGTGCTCGCCGCGCCGGTCGTGTGGTGGCAGGCCACCCACGGCTGGCCGCTGCTCACCGTCGCAGGCGGCATCAGCGAGGACGACGGCGCGGAGAACCGCATCCTGTTCGTCCCGCTCCAGCTGGTCTACCTGTCGCCGGTGCTGGTGCCGGTGTGGATCGCCGGGATGGTGCGGCTGTGGCGCGACCCGCGGCTGCGCTGGGCCCGCGCGCTCGTCGTGGCCTACTTCGTGGTGTGCGTGGAACTGCTGGTCCTCGGCGGCAAGCCGTACTACTCGATCCCGCTGCTGGTGCTGCTGATGGCCGCGGGCGCCGAACCCACGGTGCGCTGGCTCGCCCGCGGACGGCGCGCGGCCCGGCGGGCCCTGGCCGGCGCCCTCGTGGTGCTCGGGGCCGCGATGTCGCTCGTCGTGGCGCTGCCGGTGCTGCCGCCGGACGGGCTGAACCCGGTGCTGGCGATGAACAAGGAACAGGGCGAGCAGGTCGGCTGGCCGGAGTTCACCGCGACGGTCGCCGCGGCCTGGCGGCAGATTCCGGAGCCGCGGCGGGCCACGGCGGTGATCCTGACGCGCAACTACGGCCAGGCCGGGGCCATCGAGCGCTACGGCACGGACCTCGGGCTGCCGCGGCCCTATTCCGGCCGCATGTCCTACGCCGACTGGGGCCCGCCGCCGGACAGCCACACCGGCCCGGTCGTCCTGGTCGGCGCGACCACCATGGCCGGCGTCGAAGACTGCCGCGTCGCCGCGGAACACGACAACGGGCTCGGCCTCGACAACGACGAGCAGGGCACCGTCGTCACCGTGTGCGGCGTGCTCACCCGGCCGTGGTCGGAACTCTGGCCGCAACTACGGCACTTCTACTGATCCGCCTTTTCGGACACGCCCGGAATTCCCCCGATCGAGGCACTTTTCACTCTATGGTGCGCGGGCGACGCCGCGATTCGTGGAGGTGCCCATGCGTTATCAGGTGCTGCGCCCGCCGTACTGCTACCGCTGGGCCGTCCTGATCTCCGTGGTGCTCGTGACGATCTCGCTGATCATTTCGCTGTCCTGGTCCGGCGCCGAAGGCAGTCCCGTCGCATCTCACCCCGAACCCGGACAACCGATCCGCGCCACCTCCACCCCGCCGCCCGCGCCCGGCGCGCCCGTGCGGACGACCGCCAGACAGGGCCGGTTCGTGGCGCTGACCTTCGACGACGGCCCCGATCCCGCCTACACACCGCAGATCCTCGACCTGCTCGCCCAGCACGGCGCGGTGGCCACCTTCTGCATGGTCGGCACCCAGGTGCGCCGCCACCCCGAATTGGTGGAGCTGGTCGTGCGGCGCGGAATGCGCCTGTGCGACCACACGGTCAGCCACGACGAAGAACTGGCGAAACGCAACGAGGCGCGCATTTCCGCGGACATCACCGGAGCGCTGTCGGATCTGCGGCTCGCGGCCGACGGTGACGTTCCGGTTCCCTATTTCCGCGCGCCCGGCGGCAACTGGTCGGAAACGATCATCGCGATCGCTTCCCGCGAAGGGATGGCGCCGTTGGGCTGGTCGGTCGATTCGCGTGACTGGACGCTTCCGGGGTCGCCCGCGATCGTGGCGACGGTGCGGCAGGCCGTGCACCCCGGCGCGGTGATCCTGCTCCACGACGGCGGCGGCCAGCGGCGGCAGACCGTCGCCGCCCTCGCCGAGCTGCTGCCCTGGCTCGTGGCGCAGGGGTACCAGTTCGACTTCCCGGCCACCTGACCCACGGATTTCAACTCACAGTTGACGTCTTCAACACGCAGTTGTAGCGTCCCTGCTCATCGTTCGATCGGGTGAGGAGATGCGATGTCTGCGAGGTCACGGGTGACGCGCTGGGGCGCGGTGGTCGTCGGCTGCCTGCTGCTCACGGCAGCCTGCGGTGGCGGGTCCGACGGCGCCGGGAGCGCCACCACCACCGGATCGGGCGTGCCGGACACTGCGGCGATCCTGCAGGGCGTCACGAAGGACCCGCAGCTCGCCGCGGGCCTACCTGCTCCGGTCGCCCAGGCAGGCAAGCTCAACATCGGCTCGAACATGCAGTCCGCGCCGAACAACTTCTACTCCGCCGACGGCAAGACGCCGGTCGGGTTCGAGGTGGACATCGCCAAGGCCGTCGCGGCCAAGCTGGGCCTGACGGTCCAGCACACCGACATGGCCTTCGGCTCGCTGATCACCAGCCTGCAGTCCGGTCGCCTCGACCTGACCATGGCCGGGATGAACGACACCCAGGCCCGCCAGCAGCAGATCGACTTCGTGGACTACTTCACCTCCGGCATCACGATCATGGTCCGCAAGGGCAACCCGGACGGCATCACCGGCCCGGACTCGCTGTGCGGCAAGACCGTCGCGGTCGTGCAGGGCACCAGCCACCAGACCTTCGCCGCCGAGCAGAGCGCCAAGTGCGTCCAGGCAGGCAAGCCGGAGGTCACCACGACGGCCACGGACAGCGACTCGCAGAACCAGAACCAGCTGCGCACCGGCCGCGTCGCCGCCATCCTCAACGACCTGCCGACCGCGGCCTACGTCAGCAAGAACGCGGGCGGCGGCGAGTTCTTCGAGGTCGTGCCGGGCGAGCCGATCAACGGCGGGCCGTACGGCATCGGCGTCAACAAGGCCAACCCGCAGCTGCGGGACGCCGTCGCCGCCGCACTGACCGCGCTCGTCGACGACGGCACGTACGGCCGGATCCTCGACGCGTGGGGGGTCAAGCAGGGCGCGATCACGAAGGTGACCGTCAATGCCGGAAGCTGACCTGACCACCCGGGCGCCGCAGGCCGAACTGCCCATCGTGCGCCTGCGGCATTGGGGTCGCTGGGTGTCGGCGGTGGTCATCGTCGCCCTGCTCGCCGGGCTCGGCGTGGTGCTCGCGCAGGCGCAGATCCAGTACGACACGGTGCCGGAGTTCCTGTGGTACCACGTGATGCTGGTCGGCCTGCTCAACACCGTCCTGCTCGCGGTGATCGCGCAGGCCGTGGCGATCGTCATCGGCGTGGTGATCGCGCTGATGCGCCGGTCGGCCAACCCGGTCGCGCGCGTCGTCGCCGCGGTCTACATCTGGCTGTTCCGCGGGCTGCCGGTGCTGCTGCAGATCCTGATCTGGTTCAACCTGGCGCTGGTGTTCGAGTTCGTCTCGATCCCGCTGCCGTTCGGCGGCGGCTACCTGGTGCACGAGCCGACCAACGTCGTCGTCAGCGCGTTCGTCGCCGCGCTGCTCGGCCTCGCGCTCAACGAAAGCGCCTACATGGCCGAGATCGTGCGCGCCGGCCTGAACAGCGTCGACCGCGGGCAGACCGAGGCGGCGAAGTCGATCGGTATGACCCCGGCGATGACGCTGCGGCGGATCGTGCTGCCGCAGGCGATGCGGGTGATCATCCCGCCGACCGGCAACGACTTCATCAACATGCTCAAGGGCACCTCGATGGCGTCGGTGATCGGCGTGACCGAGCTGATCCACGCGGCCAACAACATCTCGTCCAACAACCTGCTGGTCATGGAGACGCTGCTGGCGGCGGCGATCTGGTACATGGTCGTGGTCACCGTCGCCAGCGTCGGCCAGCACTACCTGGAACGCGCGTTCGCGGGCGACCAGCGGTCCGCGCGGCCGTGGTCGCGCGTCGGCCGCGCCCTGACCACGCTGCGGAGGGCCTGACATGACCGAACCCCTGCTGCGCGCGGTCGGCGTGCGCAAGCACTTCGCCGGCACGGAGGTGCTGCGCGGGGTCGACCTTTCCGTCCACAAGGGACAGGTGGTCTGCCTGCTCGGCCCGTCCGGCGCGGGCAAGAGCACGTTCCTGCGCTGCGTCAACCACCTGGAGACCATCGACGGCGGCCAGGTGTGGGTGGACGGCGAGCCGGTCGGTTTCCGCCTGCGCGGCGGGAAGCTGCACGAGCTGCGCGAGCGCGAGGTCGCCCGGCAGCGGCGGGACATCGGCATGGTGTTCCAGCGGTTCAACCTGTTCGCGCACCGCACCGTGCTGCAGAACGTCACCGAGGGCCCGGTCCGGGTGCGCGGACTGTCCCCCGCCCAGGCCCGCCGCACCGCGCTGGACCTGCTGGACCGGGTCGGCCTCGCGCACCGCGCCGACGCCCACCCCGACCAGCTCTCCGGCGGCCAGCAGCAGCGCGTCGCGATCGCGCGGGCGCTGGCCATGAAACCGAAGCTGATGCTGTTCGACGAGCCGACCTCGGCGCTGGACCCGGAACTGGTCGGCGAGGTTTTGGAGGTGATGACCTCGCTCGCGGCCGAAGGGATGACAATGGTCGTCGTGACACACGAAATGGGGTTCGCGCGGGAGGTGGCCGACGAGGTCGTCTTCATGGCCGACGGTGCGGTCGTGGAGACCGGGCCGCCCGCGCAGGTCCTGGGCGCGCCGGAGCACGAGCGCACCCGTCAGTTCCTGGCGCGCATCCTCTGATGGCCAGGATCTCGCCCAGCTACCTGCTTCAGTTCGACGAGCCTGCCGGCTACCTGGACTTCGCCCGCTACGGCCCGCCCTCGCACGCCGTCGTGGACACCACCGCACGCCTGCTGCACGCCTCGGCCAAGGCCGGCCCGTCCACAGTGGACGACCTGATGCGGCAGGAGATCCGCGCGAAGGCGGCCGTGGCGCGGTTGTGCGGCACCGACACCGACCACGTCGTCCTGCTGCCCAACACCAGCCAGGGCCTGTTCCAGGCCGCGTTCAACGCCCCGGCGGGCGAGGTGTTGGTGTCGGCCGCGGAGTTCCCGGCCAACACCTACCCGTGGGCGCGGGCCGAGGAGGCCGGGCGGATCACGCTGCGGCGGATGCGCTGCCGCCACGTGACCCCGGAGGTCGTGGCGACGGAGCTGAGCCCGGACACGGCGGTGGTGTCGGTCAGCGCGGTCGACTTCCGCACCGGCTACCGCGCAGACCTCGCCGCGCTGCGGGAAACCGTGGGCGACCGGCTGCTCGTGGTCGACGGCATCCAGGGCTTCGGGGTGGTCGACGCGCCGTGGGACGCGGCGGACGTGCTGGTCGTCGGCGGCCAGAAGTGGCTGCGCGCGGGCTGGGGCACCGGGTTCGCGGTGCTGTCGGACCGGGCGCTGGAGCGGATGCGGCCCGTGCTGTCGGGCTGGACCGGCGCACACGACGCCGGGCTGTTCGACGACGAGATCCACCCGCCCGCGGAGTTCGCGGCGTCGTGGTCGGTGAGCAACCTGAGCCCGGTGACGTCGGGCGCGTTCGCCGCGGCGCTGGAACTGGTCGAGGAGGCCGGGGTGGCGGCCATCGAGTCGCGCATCGCCGAGCGCGTTGGCGAGCTCGAGGAGATGCTGCGCTCGCTCGGCGCGGAGATCGTGTCGGCGACCGACCGGCGCGCCGGGATCCTCGCGTTCAGCCTGCCCGGGCACCCGGCGGAGCGGGTCGGGGCGGTGCTGGCCACGGAGGGCATCGCGGCGACCGTGCGCACCGAGCACGTGCGGCTCTCCCCGCACGCCTCCACGCCGGTGTCGGCCGTCGAGGCCGTCCGCACCGCGCTGGAGCACCTGTCCCGCCCGCTGCCCGCCAGCCGGGTGCCGTCCGCGGCCGCCACCGATTCGGTGCTGTCCGCGCTGGTCCCGGCGGTGAGCGGACTGGCCGCGATGCTCGGCCCCGGCAACGAGGTCGTGCTGCACGACCTGTCCAAGCTGCCCGACTCGATCGTCGCCATCGCGGGCGGCATCACCGGCCGCGAACCCGGCGGACCGATGACGGACCTGCTGCTCGGGCTGGTCCGCCGCGGCACGACGCATGACCTGACCAACTACGAGACCCACGGCCCGGACGGCAGGCCGATCCGCTCGTCGACGATCTTCCTGCGCGATCCGGACGGCGTGGCGATCGGCTGCCTGTGCGTGAACAGCGAGGTGACGCAGGGGCCGGCGAGCGAGGTGCGGGCCGAGAGCTTCCCGCCGGACGTGGACAGCCTCCAGCGGTTCCTGGTCGACCGGGCGGTCGCGCAGGCCGGGATCCCGGTGGGGCTGATGAAGAAGAAGCACAAGGCCGCGGTGGTGCGGGAGCTCGACGAGGCCGGGTTCTTCCTCATCAAGGACGCGGTGGACTTCCTCGCCGGTGAGCTGGAGGTCACCCGCTACACGATCTACAACTACCTGAACGAAATCCGCGCCGAGGCATGAGCGGGCGTTCTCCGGGGTAAGCCGGTTTCGAACACACCGGCGAACGGAGGCAGGGGTGACCGGACCGCAGAACCCGGAGAAGGACCCGCAGGACTGGACGACGGGCGAGGAGCAGATGACCGGCCCGCAGCGCTCGTACCTGCAGACACTGGCCCGCGAGGCCGGTGAGGAGCTGCCGGCGGACCTGACCAAGGCCGAGGCGTCGCAGCTCATCGACCGGCTGCAGGAGAAGACCGGCCGCGGCGCGGATTCCTGAGCGCGGGACTCGCGCGAGAACGGGGGCTCGCAGGCCGGAGCGCGGGACTCGCGGGTAGGTGACGCGGGACTTGCGGGCAAGCGGCGGCGCCGGCGCGCCAAGGTTCACTCCGCGGGCGGGGATCGTTCCACGAGGGGACATCGGGACGTCAGACATGATCACCAGGCTGGGCGCGACTTTTCAGCCCAGGAGGCGGTATGTCCGACAGATCCCCATCCCCCGGTCTCGCTCGCCGGACCCTGCTGCAGGCCGCGGTGGGCACCCCCGTCGCGGCGGCGGCCGTGCTCGGCGCGCAGCCCGTTCAGGCCGCCGAGGCCGCGGGCGGCCCGGCCGACGCCGAGAGCCCGCGGTTCACCCTCGCGGTCGTGCCCGACACCCAGTACCTGTTCGACGAGGGCGGCTCCGACCCGGAGCCGGTCCGGGCGACCTTCCGCCACGTCATCGACCGGCGCCGGGAGGACGGCATCGTCTTCCTCGCGCACCTCGGCGACGTCACCGAGCACGGCACGACGACCGAGATGCGCCTCGCCGACGACGTCTTCCGCACGATCGACGGCCGCATGCCCTACAGCGTGCTCGGCGGCAACCACGACGTCTCCGGCGACGACCAGCGCGGCGACACGCCCTACCTGCGGACGTTCGGCCCGCGGCGCTTCGCCCGCTCCGCCACCTACCAGGGCTCCTCGCCCGACGGGTACAACAGCTTCCGCATCTTCCACGCTGCCGGGCGGCAGTGGCTGCTGCTCGCGCTGGACTGGCGCGTCTCGGACGCCGGGATCGCCTGGACGAAGGGCGTCCTGGACGCGCACCGGGGGCTGCCGACGATCCTCACCACCCACGACCTCGTCTACCCCGAAGACGGCGGCGGCGCGCACCTGTCCGACCACGGGCAGCGGCTGTGGGACCAGGTCATCCGCCGCCACGACCAGATCTTCCTCGCGATGGGCGGGCACTACTGGCCCACCGGCCGCACGACGCTGACCAACGACCACGGCAACCCCGTGGACCTGCACATCACCAACTACCAGGACCGCTACTACGGCGGCGCGGGCATGCTGCGGTACTACGCCTTCGACCTGGTGCGCGGTGTGATCGACGTCAGCACCTTCTCCCCCTGGCTGCAGGCGCGGCGCGACCCGACGGCGCTGGAAGCCGAGACCCACGAGCTGACCGGCGACACCGACCGGTTCACCGTCGAGGTCGACTTCGACCGCCGGTTCCCGCCCGCGCCGCTGCCCGCCCGGCCCGCCGCGAAGGTCGTCATCCCCGGCACGGTCGCGTACTGGCGCTTCGACGGCGAGGGGCTCACCGGCGCGGACGGCAGCCCGGTCGCGGCCGGCGCCGTGGCGCGGGACCTGTCCGGCAACGGCAACGACCTCACGGTCACCCGCCTGCACGACGGACCCGCCGACGTGCTCACCTTCTCCGCCGACCACCACCGCGCCGCCCCCGGGCACGGGAGCCTGCGTTTCGACGGCGGGCAGAACCCGGACCGCGGCGCGGTGCTGCGGACCAGCGCGAGCGCGCCGCTCGCCCGCGCGCGGTTCGAGAACGGCTACACCATCGAGACGTTCATCAAGCTGCCCGACCCGTTCGTCGGCGACCACGCGTTCATGGGCATCCTGAGCTGGGAGGGCCGCAGCGGCGACGCGGGCAAGACCAGCGGGTGGTCGCAGGACGAGCCGACGTGCAGCCTCAACCTGTCCGGAGAGCGTTTTCTGCAGTTCGTGGTGTACCCGGTCGACCGGGACGCCGACCCGACGTCGTGGAGCCACGCGCTGCCGGTGGGCCGCTGGACGCACGTCGCGGTGGTCAACGACGGGCGCCGCACGGTGACCTACGTCGACGGCTCCCGCATCGCGCGCAACGCCGCCGAGGACTCGAAGGGCATCACCACGCTGGGCAAGCCGTTCGCGATCGGCGGGACCCAGTTCGCCGAGAAGTACGGCCAGGGCTACTACGGCTGGCTGGGCGACACGCGCATCGTGTCGCGGGCCCTGCGGCCGGACCAGTTCCTGACGCGGTGAGCGCGGGCCGGGGACCCGCGCCGGGTCCCCGGCCACTCAGGACAGCTTCGCGACCCAGCCCAGCGGCAGGTGCCGCATGGCGAAGCGCAGCGGGGCCCACGGCCAGGCCGGCGTGTACGCCTCGGCCCGTTCCCGCTCGATCGCCTTCACCATCGACGCCACGCCGGGCTTGGTGTCGACCAGCAGCGGCGTCTTGCGCACCCGCGCGTTCATCTCGGACCGGATGTAGCCGGGGAAGATCGTCGTCACCCGGATGTCCGTGCCGAGCGTGTCGGCGCGGATGCCCTCGGCCAGCGCGGCCACCCCGGCCTTGCTCGCCGCGTAGGTGGTGAGGTTGCGCGGCAACCCGCGCATCGCGCTCATCGACGAGATCACCACCAGGTGCCCGGCCCCCTGCTCGCGGAAGATCTCCATCGCGGCCTCGCACTGGGCGAGCGCGGCGACGAAGTTCACCTCCGCCGTCTGCCGGTTCGCGGCGAAGTACCCGGTGCCCAGCGGCTGCCCCTTGCCCAGCCCGGCGTTGACGATGATCCGGTCCAGTCCGCCCAGTTCGTCGCGCAGTTCGCGGAACACCCGGAACACCGCGTCGTGGTCGGTGACGTCCAGACCGCGAACCGCTACTGTGACACCGGAATGCGCCGACGTCACTTCCCCGCGCAGGGCTTCGAGCCGCTCGACCCGCCGCGCGCACAGGGCGAGATCCCGGCCGAGCGCCCCGAACTGCCGCGCCATCTCCTCGCCGAGCCCGGCGCTGGCGCCGGTGATCAGAATCCGCTTTCGCACGGGGGAAAACCTATCCGGCGCCGGACTTCGTCGCAGCGTGACAAATATCGTGCCTCGCGGACCGAATGACGTTCGGCTCCTTCCGCTTGCCGTGATCGGCCGTAACATGAACGACTGCCCGAGGTCACGAAGGGGGTCGTTCGTCCTGGTAGAGAACCGGAACGCGGAGCTGCTCGCCTCCGGGCCGCGCTGGGTCGCCGTCGAACTGCGCCCGCACGCCGGGCGGATCGCGGCCGCGATCATGCAGGAGGTCCGGCGGTCGGTGCCGGCCTACGCGCGTCCGCTCACCGGGACGTTCGGCCGCGCGTTCACCGAGGGCGTCGAGCAGGCGGTCCGGCACGTCATCGAGAGCATCGGCAACCCGGCGATCAAGCACCACGACTGGATCGAGCTGTTCCGCGAGCAGGGCAGGCGGGAGTTCGCAGACGGCCGCAGCCTCGACGCCTTGCAGGCGGCGGCCCGCATCGGCGCGCGGGTGGCGTGGCAGTACGTCGCGCCGGTGCTGCGCAAGGCGGGCGCGTCGCCGCAGGTGCTGGCGCACGCGGCGGAAATCATCTTCGCCTACGTGGAGGACCTGTCCGCCATCGCGCTGGACGGGTTCCACGAGGCGCAGTCCAGTTCCGGCGGCACCATCGAGCGGCGGCGGCGGCAGTTGCTGGAGCTGATCCTGTCCGGCCGCCCGGCCGGGCCGGAAACGCTGGCGAACATGTCGAAGGGCGCGGGCTGGGCCCTGCCGGACAAGGCCGCGATCGTCGCGCTGGAACGCGCCGAGGGCACCGCCGACTTCCCCGTCGAGCTGCTGGACGACGAGGTGCTGGTGGACCTGGAGAGCGCGCAGCCGTGCCTGCTGACGACCCGGCCGAAACGGCAGCTGTTCCCGCTCACCGGGCGCTGGAACGGCTGGCGCGCGGCGGTTTCGCCGACGGTCCCGCTCGCCGACGCGCCCGCCGCGCACCGCACCGCCCGGCGCGCTCTCGCGCTGCTGCCCGCGTGCTCGGCCGACGAGCCGATCACCTGGTGCGTCGACCGGCTGTCCGCGTTGTGGTTGCTCGGCGAGGACTTCCTCGCCGCCGAGGTGGCGCGGCAGGCGTTGCGGCCGCTGGACGAACTGGGCGGCAAGCAACGCGACCGTCTCGGCGAGACACTGCTCGCGTGGCTGGAAACCCGTGGCGGCGCACCGGAAATCGCCAAGCGGCTGCAGGTGCACCCGCAGACCGTGCGGGCGCGGCTGCACCAGTTGCGCGAGCTGTTCGGCGACCGGCTGGACGACAGCGAGGACCGGTTCAGCATGCACCTGGCGTTGCGCGCGCAACGGCTCGCCGCGCGGGGTGAGCCGTCGTGAGCACGCGGATTTGTCACTTTGGTGAGGGAAACCGGAAGGCGGGCACTCACCGGGGTGGGGTGCGCTGGTCCGATCGCGCTGCCCGGTTGCTCCGCTCACGCAAGAGATCCTTGCCAAGCACGGGGCGTGGTGCGATGTTGTTCCTCCCGACAAGTGAAATCGAGGTTACCCGGACGACCGAATCGATCGGCTGCGAGGGCAGCGCCGCCAATTTTCGTTGCGATCAGAGGTAATCATGACGACCGATGCCGGTTACCGGCACGGGAACACCGTGCGGAAGAACGCCTCCCGAAGACCGCCCCGCGCGCCGGGACTCCCCCCGCGCCAGCGCCAGAACGCGCCGGACGTCACCGCCGGCATCGGACGCGCCAGCAGGCTGTGGGCCTCGCTGCCCCGTGAGCTGGCGAAGGCGTTCCGGCCGCACGCCGACGCCATGACGGCCGAGATCCTGCGGGAGATCCAGCTCGCGGTGCCCGAATACGCGCGGCCGCTGGAAGGCCCGTTCGGGCGCACCATCGTGCGCAGCATCCAGCAGGCGGTCCGGCACTGCATGGACAACCTGGGCAACCCGGCCGCGCCACAGGAGGCGTGGATCGGCGTGTTCCGGCACCTGGGCAAGGTCGAGTTCAGCGAGGGCCGGACGCTGGACCAGCTGCAGACCGCCTACCGCGTCGGCGGGCGGGTGGCGTGGCGGTACGTCGCGTCGGTGAGCCAGTCGCTGGGACTGTCGACGGATTTCCTGTGCGTCGGGGCGGAGGCGATCTTCGCCTACGTCGACGAGATCTCGGCGCTGTCGCTGCAGGGGTACGCGGCCGCGCAGAAACGGGCGGCGGGCACCCGGGCGCGGCAGCGGCGGCAGTTGCTGGAGCTGATCCTGGCCGACCCGCCCGCGTCGCCGAAGGCGATCGCCCGCCTGGCCGCGACGGCCGGGTGGCGGCTGCCGGAGCGGGTCGTGGCGGTGGCCCTGGAACCGCGCGCCGACCAGCACCACCGCGAGCCGCCGTCGCTGGACAGCGAGGTGCTCATGGACCTGGAGGGGCCGCAGCCGTGCCTGCTGGCCGATCCGCAGCTGGTCACGGCCGGGTCGCTGGAGCCGGCGCTGGCCGGGTGGCGCGCGGTGATCGGGCCCGAGGTAAAGCTGGGTGACGCGGCGATGTCGCTGCGCTGGGCACGCCGCACCGTGGACCTGGCGCGCCGCGGGGTGATCGACGCGCCGCCGCTGGCGCGGGCGACCGACCACCTGGCGACGCTGTGGCTGCTGTCGGACGAGTTCCTGGTGAAGGAGCTGATCCGGCGGTGCCTCGCGCCGCTGAGCGGGCTGACCGACAAGCAGCGGACCCGGCTGGGCCAGACCCTGCTCGCCTGGCTGCAGTCCAGCGGGACCGCGCCGGACATGGCGGACCGGCTGGGGGTGCACCCGCAGACCGTGCGGTACCGGATGCGGCAGCTGGAGGAGTTGTTCGGGGAGCGGCTCAACGATCCGGAGAGCCGGTCGGACCTGGAGATCGCCCTGCGGGCCGCCCAGTTGCTGGAGAAGTAGCCCGGGTGCCCGCCGCGGCGGGCGCCCGGGACGCCGGGCTACGCGCCTTCGAGGGCCTGGCAGGTCGGTGCCTTCTGGAACGCCTTGGCCAGTTCCGGGTTGTCGGTGAGGTCCTTGGTCGGGCCTTCGGTGGTGTTGCCGAGTTTGGCGAAGGCGTCGCTGGCGCCGCGGACCGCCTGCTCGAATGTGGCCTGGTCGCTGACCGGCGCGGACGCCAGCGCCGTGCGGGCCTCGTCGACGGAGGCCTTCGTCGTGTTCAGGGTCTCCATCGCGCGCTGCACCGTGGCCTGGCCGTCGGTCACCGGGGGCGGGCCCTCGCGGGTGATGCCGTCGCCCAGGTCGGTCAGCGCCTGCGACAGCGACGCCAGGTAGGTGACCAGGCCCTCCCGCGCCTTGGCCACGTCGGAGGCGTCCACGCCGGGCAGCTGCGACAGCTTCGTGCCGCCGTCGCGGACGACCGCGCACACGTGGTCGGACCAGGTGATCGCGGCGGTGTTCTCCTCCGGCGCGGCCTTGTCCGGCCCGCAGCCGGCCAGCACCGCCAGACCGGCCAGCGCGCCGGCGACCAACACAGCTCTCACCAGAACCATCTCCTCAGCGTCGGCACCCGGCCGCCGTGTTCAGCGGCGCGGGTGTGGTGTCGAGGCCGTTGCGGTACCGGGTGCCCTCGTACCCGGCGGTGCACGGCAGCGGATCGAAGAACGTCGTGGCCAGGCCGAAACCGGCGGAGTCGCCCGCGATGACCGTGCTGCCCGCCTCGATCGCCGTCGGCGCGGCCACCAGCAGCTGCTCGACCCCGTTCCGGTGGGTCAGCAGCACCTCGGACGTCGTGAGCAGGTTCGTCAGCAGGGTGGTCAGGTTCGGGCCGGTCTCCCGCAGCAGCCCGCTGATCTGCCCGGCGGCGGGCGGCGCGGCGGACAGGATCGTCGACAGGTCCGCGTCCGAGTCGCGCAGCATCGCGGCGATGCGCTTGGCGTCCGCGCCGAACGCCGTGATCGCGCCGGAGTTCTCGATCTGCGTGGTCAGCACGGTGTCCGCGTCGGTGATCAGCTGGATCGTCTGCGGCAGATGCGCCGAGGCCGACTGGGTGAACCCGGAGGTCGCGTCGAGCAGCGCCTGCAGGCTCGGTCCGGTGTCCAGCGTCGCGTCGTACAACTCGTCCACCACCGACCGCAGCGCGTCCCGCGGCACCGACGCGACCAACCGGTCCAGGTTCAGCACCAGCTGCTCGTTCGGCAGCGGCAGCCGCGTGCGGGACAACGCGATCACCGAGCCGTCGGCCAGCACCGGGCCGCCGGAGCTGCGTGGCCGCAGGTCGACGTACTGCTCCCCCACCGCCGACCGGTTGGTCACCACCGCCTCGACGTCCGCGGGCACCGGCGGGGCGCCGTCGTCGATCCGCAGGTCGGCCTCCAGCCCGGAGCCGGTGAGCCGCAGCTCGCCGACGCGGCCGATCGGCACGCCGTTGTAGGTGACTTCGGCGCCTGCGAAGATGCCGCCGGAGTCGGCCAGCTCGACGCGCACCACGTACCCGCCGCCGCCGAAGAGCCGGTCCAGCCCGGCGTAGCGGGCGCCGACGTAGGTGATCCCGGCCAGCGCGATCAACGCGAACACGATGACCTGCACACGCACCTTGCGGGTCAGCATCTAGGAACCACCACCCAGCGGGAGCGGCGCGGACTGCGGGCTCGTCCCTGAGGTTCGGGAGTCGAAGTCCAGGAACAGGTTGAGATAGTCGCCCTTGATCGCGTCGAGGGCGGCGTCCGGGAACGGGAACGTCAGCAGCATCTCCATCGCCTCCGGCAGCTGCTGTCCGGCCACGGTCAGCTGCCGCAGCGTCGGCTCCAGCGCCCGCAGGTCCGCGATCAGGTCGTCCTTGCCGCGGTTCACGGTGTCGACCGCGACGCCGGAGAGGTGGTCCAGCGAGGTGAGCATGGTGACCAGCTGCTCGTGCTGCCTGGCCAGCACGTCGATGCCGGGCGTGAGGTCGTCCAGCACCCCGGTGATCTGGTCCTTGCGCGCGGACAGCGACGCGGACAGCCGGTCGATCCCGTTGAGCGCCCTGGTGATCTCGCCGCGGTGCTGGTCCAGCCCGGCGACGAAGGTGTTCACCTCGGTCAGCAGGTCGCGGATCTCCGCCTCGTTGCCGCCCAGCGCGGCGTTGAGCTCGCGGCTGATCTGCTGCACCTGGCCCACGCCGCCGCCGTTGAGCAGCATCGACAGCGCGCCGAGCACCTCCTCGACCTGCGGGTTGCGGTTGGTCCGCTCGACCGGGATCCGGGCGCCGTCGGCGAGGGCGCCCTGCGGTTCGCCTGCCGCGGGCGGCCCCAGCTCGACGAACTTCTCGCCGAGCAGGCTGCTCTGCCGCAGCCACGCCTCCGCGTTCGCCGGCAGCCGCACCGAGCCGTTGACCAGCAGCGTGACCTGCGCGGTGCGGCCGTCGGCGGACAGGTCGATCCGCTCGACCCGCCCGACCGGCACGTCGTCGACCTGGACCGCGGACTGCGGCACCAGGTCGAGCACGTCCCGGAACCCGACGACGACCCGGTACGGGTGGTCGCCGAGGTCCGCGCCGCCGGGCAGCGGGGTGTCGTAGAGCCCGCCGAACGAGCAGCCGGTCAGCAGCGCCAGCGCGGCCAGCAGGGCCGCGGCCAGTGGGGTGCGCTTCATCGGCCGCCTCCCAGCGGCAGGACCGGGCCCATGCTGAACTCGTTGAGGTCGGCGCGGCTGTAGATCGTCGAGTTGGCCGGGTCGTAGGCGGCGAGCAGCCGGTTCAGCGCGTCCGGCGCGGTGGTCAGCGCCTCGGACAGCGACGCGCGCTGGTTCGCGAGCACCTGGGTGGTGCCCATCAGCTTGTCCACATTGGATTTGACCCGGCCGCGGTTGTCCCGCACGAACTGCTGGATCTGCCCGAGCGCGCCGGCCAGCTCGTCCAGCGACGCGCCAAAGACGTCCCGTTCCGAGGCGAGGAACGCCGACACCCGCGCGAGCAGGTCGGCCAGCCTGCCCACCTGGTCGTCGTTGTCGGCGAGCATCGTGGTGAACCGCTGCAGGTTGTCGACGGTGGCGAACAGGTCGTCGCGCGAGCCGCTCAGGGTGGTGGCGGCCTGGCCGAGCTGCCGGATCATCTCGCCGAGCTGCGCGCCGTTGCCGGTGAGGTCCTCCGCCGCGCTGCTGAGCAGGGCCGACAGCGCGCCGTCGCCGTTGGCGCCCTGCGGGCCGAGCGCGGTGGTCAGCCGGTCCAGGCTCGCGAACAGCTGGTCCAGCTCCACCGGCACCGCGGTGCGGGCCACCGGGATCACCGTGCCGTCGGCGATCTCCGGGCCGCCCCGGTAGACCGGCGCGAGCTGCACGTACCGGTCGCTGACCAGGCTCGGCGTCACGACCAGCGCGGCCGCGTCGGCGGGCACCCGGATGCCGCGGTCCACCGTGAACCCGACCTCCACCTGCTGCCCCTGCGGCTCGACCGTGTCCACCGTGCCGACCGGCACCCCGAGGATCCGCACCTCCGATCCGGGGTAGATGCCGACGGCGGCGGTGAAGTACGCGGTGAGGTGCTTGCCGCGCCCGCTGTCGCGCACGACGATCACGATCGCGGTGGCCAGCGTCGCGATGATCACGACGAGCGCGCCCCAGCGCAGCCACCTGCCAAGGCGGGATACCGCCATCAGCCGCCCCCTCCCGGTTTCGGTGGCATGCACGGGCCGCCGTCGGCGGGGACGATCAGCCCGCACAGGTAGGTGTCGATCCAGTTGCCGTTGCCGATCGCGTCGCCGAGGAGCCGGTAGAACGGGCCGGACAGGCTCAGGCTGCGGTCGAGCGTGTTCTGGTTGCGCTGCAGCACGTCGGTGACGCGGTCGAGCTGTTCCAGCGCGGGCTGCAGCTGCGCGTTGTTCTCCTCGATCAGCCCGCGCACCTGCTGCGAGAGGTCGCGGGTGCCGCGCAGCAGCTGGTCGAGCGCGGACCGGCGCTGGTCGAACTCGGTCAGCAGCACGTTCCCGTCGGTGATCAGGCGGGCGAGCTGGTCGGTGCGCTCGGCGACCGTGCCGCTCAGCTCGGCGGTGCCGCTCAGCAACTGCTTCAACTCCGTGTCGCGTGAGGAAATGGTCTGCGACAACGCGGCCAGACCGTCCAAAGCGGACTGCACGTCCTGCGGGGTGGCGGCGTCGAAGGTCTGCGCGAGCGTGCGGAAGCTCGCCGCCAGCTGGTCGGTGTCCAGTTCGCCGGTGGTGCGGGCGAGGTCGGCGAAGGCGTCGTTGACGTCGTACGGCGTGACCGTGCGGTCGCGCGGGATCGGCTGGTCCGGGTCCTGCTCACGTTCGCCACGCGGGTCGAGCGCGAGGTTCTTGGCCCCCAGCAACGTCTTGATCCGCACCGAGACGGTGCTCTCGTCGCCGACCCACGTGTCGGTGACACGGAAGGTGACCTTGACGTGGTCGCCGTCCAGCGAGACGCCGGTGACCTCGCCGACCTTCGCGCCCGCGACGCGCACCTCGTCCCCGCTCTTGAGGCCGGCGGCTTCGGTGAACTCCGCGGTGTAGGTGGTGCCGCCCAGCGCGGGCAGGCGGTCCCAGAACAGGGTGAGCCCGCCGAGCACGAGCATCAGGGCCAGCCCGGCGAGGCCGAGGCGGAAGGAGTTGCGTGACCGGAACGACTTCACCGGCGGCACCTCGCCTCGGTCACGGGCACGCCGACCGGGCCGCCACCGGGCGCCGGGGCGGCGTCGGAGCGCACCGAGCACAGGTAGAAGTTCAGCCACGAGCCGTAGGACGCGATCCGGCCGATCGACTCGTACTTGACGGGCAGGTTGTTCAGGAACCTCTCGAACTCCGGTGTGTTGTCGCCCAAGGTCCTCGCCAGCTCCTCAAGCGCGTTGATGTCGGCCCGCAGCGGTTCCCGCGCGTCCTGCACGAGCCCGGCGGTGGCGGTGGTGAGGTCGGCGATACCGTCGATCGCCTCGCCGATCGGCCCGGAGTTCGCGGCGAGCCCGGACACCAGCTGCTGCGTGGCGTCGAGCAGCTGCGCGAGCTGCCCGTCGCGGGCGTTGACGCGGTCGAGGACCTCGTTGAGGTTCGTGATCACCTGGCCGATCACCTGGTCCTGGCCGGCCAGCGACGACGTCAGCGATGCGGTGTGCCGCAACAGGTCCGCGACCGTGCCGCCCTCGCCCTGCAGCACCTGCACGATCTCGCCGGCGAGCTGGTTGACGTCCTGCGGGGACAGCGCCTGGAACAGTGGCTTGAACCCGTTGAACACCGCGGTCAGGTCCAGCGCGGGCCGGGTGCGTTCGAGCGGGATCAGCCCGCCCGGGTCCAGCCGTCCGGTGCCGACGCCCTGGTCGAGCGTGATGTAGCGCTGGCCGATGAGGTTGCGGTACTTCACGGCCGCGGTGACCGTCGCGCTGAGCGCGCGGTCCTTGTCGACTTCGAAGGACACCTCGGCGATGCGGCGGTCGACGATCTCGATGCCGGTGACCTGCCCGATGCGGACGCCGGACATGCGGACGTCGTCACCGGAGTTGAGCGAGGTGACGTCGCTGAACCAGGCGCGGTAGGTGACCGTGCCGCCGTCGCCGCGGTTGGCGATCGTGACGGCCAGCAGCCCGGTCGCCAGCACCGTGACGACCGCGAAGATCAGGCCCTTGACCAGCGGTCGGATCATTTCAGCGTCACCTCCGCGCCACGCAGCAGCGGGTTCATCAGCAGTCCGCTCCAGCCGGGGATCTCGGACGGCCGCTCCCCCAGCACGGGGGCGAGCAGCTCGGCCAGGAACCGCTGCGCCGCCGGGGTGTCCGCCCCCGGCGCGGCCGACCCGGCCGTGGGACACCGCGGTCCGTCCGCCGCGGGCGGCGGGGCGCCGCCCGGTTTCGGCGGCCGCACCGTGAGGTCCACGTGCAGGCCGGGTTCGGCCGTGCCCACCCCCAGGGCCCGCTCGACGACCGGCTTCAACCGGGCGGCCGCGTCGGCGACGCACGGGATCTCCGGGCTGTATTCGGCGAGCAGGTCGAGCACCGGCCTGCTGTCCGCGGACAGGTCGACCAGTGTGTCGTCGTTGGCGTCGAGGAAGCCGTGCGCGTCGTCGCCGGCGGCGGTGACCGTGGTGAACAACGCGGCGAGGTCCTGCTGCTGCCGGGTCAGGGTGGTCGCGGTGGTGCGCAGGTCGGCCATCGCGTCCACCAGGTCCGGCGCGGCGGTGGAGTAGGTGTGCACGGTGTCGGCGAGCTTGGTGATCGCGGTGCGCAGCTCCGGCACCTCCGGGTTGAGCCTGCCCAGGTAGTCGCCGAGCGACACCAGGGTCGTGCCCAGCTCGGGGCCGCGGCCCTCCAGCGCCTGCGACACCGCGCCGAGGGTGCTCGCGAGCTTCTGCGGCTGCACGGTCTGCAGCACCGGCAGCAGATCGCGCAGCGCCTGCTCGACCTCGACCGCCTGCGTGCTGCGGTCCTCCTGGATCACCGCGCCGGCCGACAACGCGCGCGGCGCGGGCGCGGGCGGGATCACCAGACTGACGTAACGCTGGCCGAACAACGTCTTCGGCAGCAGCCGGGCGGACACGTTCGCCGGGATGTCGTGGATCCGGTCCGGGTCCATCGCCAGCTCCACGTCGACCCAGCCGGGTTTGACGTCGATCGAGCGCACCGACCCGACGAGCACCCCGCGGACCTTGACGTCGGCGTTCTCCTTCAGCTGCGTGCCCGCCCGCTCGGCGCGCAGCACCACCGGGACCGCGGAGCTGAACGTCTTGCCGTAGATCGCGACCGCGAACCACCCCATCGCGCCGAGCAGCGCGATGAACACCAGGCCGAGCGCGCCGAACACCAGGCGCCTGCGCTGCTCGCTCATCCCGCCACCCGCACGGTCGTGGTGGCGCCCCAGATCGCCAGGCTGAGGAAGAAGTCGAGCACGCTGACCACGACGATCGAGGTGCGCACCGAGCGTCCCACCGCGACGCCGACCCCGGCAGGCCCGCCGCCGGCGCGGTAGCCGTAGAAGCAGTGGGTGAGGATGATCGCGACGCTGAACACCATCACCTTCGCGAACGACCAGAGCACGTCCTCGGGCGGCAGGAACAGGCTGAAGTAGTGGTCGTAGGTGCCGCCGGACTGGCCGTAGACGGTGACGGTGATCGTGCGGGCCGCGAGGTAGGAGGTGAGCAGGCCGATCACGTACAGCGGGATGATCGCGACGAACCCGGCGATGATCCGGGTGGTCACCAGGTAGGGCATGCTGCGCACGGCCATCACCTCGAGCGCGTCGATCTCCTCGGAGATGCGCATCGCGCCGAGCTGGGCGGTGAACCCGGAGCCGACGGTGGAGGACAACGCGAGCGCGGCGACCAGCGGGGCGATCTCGCGGGTGTTGAAGTAGGCCGAGAGGAACCCGGCGAACGCCGACGTGCCCAGCTGGTCGAGCGCGGAGAAACCCTGCAGGCCGACGACGGTGCCGGTGAACACGCACATGCCGACCATCACGCCGATGGTGCCGCCGATGACGGCGAGCGCGCCGCTGCCGAACGCGACCTCGGCGAGCAGCCGGACCACCTCGCGGCCGTAGCGGGTGAGGGTGCGCGGCGCCCAGGCGAGGGCGCGCAGGTAGAACGCGAGCTGGTCGCCGAGTCGCACCAGGCCGTTCATCGGGCGCTCGGGGTTCAGCAACCGGTGGGTCACTGGCTCAGGCTCCCTTCGCAGGCACGACGCGCAGGTAGATCACGCTGATCACGAAGTTCACGAAGAACAGCAGCAGGAACGTGATGACGACGGACTGGTTGACGACGTCGCCGACGCCCTTGGCGCCGCCCTTCGGGTGGAGACCGCGGTAGGAGGCGACGAGCCCGGCGAGGAACCCGAAGATCACCGCCTTGACCTCGCCCACCCACAGGTCGGGCAGCTGCGCCAGCGCGGAGAAGCTGGCGAGGAACGCGCCCGGGGTGCCGCCCTGCAGCAGCACGTTGAACACGTAGCCGCCGGTGACGCCGACGAAGCTGACCATGCCGTTCAGCAGGACGGCGACGGCCATCGCGGCGAGCACCCGCGGCACCACGAGTCGCTGGATCGGGGAGACGCCGAGGACCTCCATGGCGTCGATCTCCTCGCGGATGGTGCGTGACCCTAGTTCCGCGCAGATCGCGGAGCCGCCCGCCCCGGCGACGACGAGGGTGGTGACGATCGGGCTGGCCTGCTGGATGACGGCAAGGACGCTGGCTGCGCCGTTGAACGACTCGGCGCCCAGCTGGCTGGTGAGGCCGCCGAGCTGGAGCGTGATCACGGCGCCGAACGGGATGCTGACGAGGGCGGCGGGCAGGATCGACACGCTCGCGACGAACCAGAACTGTTGCACGAACTCGCGGAATTGGAAGGGCCGCTTGAACATCGCGACGACGATGTCCAGCGCGAGGCCGAAGAGCTTGCCGAACTCGCCGACGGCGTTGCGGGCGGCGGTGACGGGGGCGGTCATCTCAGCCCACCCCCTGCGCGGTCAGCGTCGTGGTCATCCTGTTGCCCGGGCCGGAGATCAGGCCCGTCAGGAGCGGGTCCAGGTCCTCGCTCACGCCGCAGCCGGAGAACGCCGGGATGTCGAAAGTGGACTCCATCGTCGACTTGCTGCCGGGCACCAGCGACGTCTGCCCCTTCATCGGGATCACCAGCGGCGACACCGTGCGGCAATCCGGCCCGACCGCGATCGGCACGCCGTCCTGCTTCACGTTGCTCACCACCAGGTTCACCCGGACCGTCATGTCGATCGTGGGCGTGAACAGGCCGCCGCTGATGTCCGCGGTGCCCGTCGCCTTGCCGTCCTGTGGCAGTTCGACGTCGCTGGCCACCGGCATGAACCGGAACGCCACGAAGTAGCTGCTCGACTTCGGCAGGTTCAGGTCGCCCTCGATGCGAATCGTGTTCGGCACGTCGCCGGTGAACAGGCCCGCGTCGAACGTGCCCTGCTCCAGCACCAGGTCCGAGCCCATCTTCGCGATGTGCGAGGTGCCGTCGACGAGGAACTTCGCCGTCAGCAACGGCGCTTCCGCCACCGCCGCCGCGACGTCGGGCACCACGACGTCGGGTATCGGGGGCGCCGCGGGAGCGGTCACCGCCACCCGCGCCAGCTCCCCGTTCGCCGCCGGATCGGTGGTGCAGGCGAGGTCGGCGTGCAACGTCTCCCCTCGCACGACCAGCTTGGGGGCCAGCGAGGTGAGGGAGACCGTCACCGGACCGGCGCCGGCCGCGATCGGCGGAACCCGGCCCGGCAGCGTGATCCGCAGCTCACCGTCGGCAGGGAGCGGGATCTCCGATGTGGACAGTCCGGTGACGGTCAGTTCCTGGGTGCCCGCCTGCTGGGCGACGCTCAGCTCCACCGCGGCGGACGCGTCTACCGAAGTGCCGCCCGAATCCCGCAGCGCGTCCACCGCGGCAGCCGGCACGACGATGGTCACGGCGGCGTCGGAAACCGGCACGTTCGCGCCCTGCGCAACGGTTTCGGCGAACGTGGCGCTGAAGGACACCGGCACCTCGACCGGCCCGCCGGCCTGGCACGTGCTCGTGCCGCCGCGGGTTGCCGCGGTGGCGACGGCCGTCGTGGCGGGCGCCGGCGCGGCGGCCACGAGAGCCAGTCCCAGCGCGGCGACAGCGGCGCGACGTGACCGGGTTTGCGTCATCGAACCCTCCGGTAGCGGACCGCGAGGACGTTACCGGCGGGTCAACCAGCGCCACAACGCTTCCCGTTCGATCTTCCGCGCCGGCCGCGTTTCTTGTCACCGGGCTACGAAATACCGCTCCGCCGCCTGTCACCACCCGCCGACAGAATCCGGTTCGGGGTGGGCGGAAACCGGTTGGTGGACTAGCGTTTCGCCATCCCGCGACGAGGAGGTGGCGATGCGACGGCGGCAGCTGTTCCGGTTCGCCACCGTCGGCGCCGCCACCTTCGTCCTGACCACCGCGCTCAACTACGCGCTGAAACTGACGGTGCTGACGGACAAACCGGTGACCGCGCTCGCGATCGCGACGGTCGTGGCCACCGCCGTTTCCTATGTCCTGTCCCGGGAATGGTCGTTCGACACGCGCGGCGGCCGCACGAAGCCCGCCGAGGCCGCGTTGTTCTTCCTCGTCAACGCGCTCGCGGTCGGGCTGAACCTGGTGCCACCGCTGGTTTCCCGGTACGCGCTGGACCTGCGGGTGCCGGAGGTGCCGCTCGTGACGCAGGAGGCCGCGGACTTCGTCAGCGGCATGGTCGTCGGCACCCTGCTGGGCGCGGTGTTCCGCTGGTGGGCCTACCGGAAGTGGGTGTTCCCGGCGGCAGGCGCCCACTCCTCCTCCAGCAGCAGCCGTTTGAGCACCTTCCCGGTCGGGGTACGCGGCAGCTCGTCGACGAACACGACCTCCCGCGGGATCGCGAACCGCGCCACCCGGCGGCGCAGGTACGCGCGCACGATGTCCTCGTCGAGCCGGGCGCCCGGCCGCACGGTCACGAACGCGACCAGCCGCTGCCCGAACTCGTCGTCGGGCACGCCGACCACGGCCGCGTCGGCGACGCCGGGCAGCTCGGCGAGCGCCTCCTCCACCGGCCGCGGGAACACGTTCTCCCCGCCGGAGACGATCATGTCGTCGTCCCGGCCCGCGACGAACAACCGGCCCTCGGCGTCGAGGTAGCCGCGGTCACCGGTGTCCATCAGCTCGCGGCGGGTGGCCCGGCTGGTGCCGTCGGTGTAGCCGTCGAAGAGCAGGTCGTTGCCCACGAAGATGGCCCCGACCGTGCCGGGCGGCACCGGTTCGCCCGCCGGACCCAGCACCGCCAGTCGCGTGCCGAGCGGCGGGTGCCCGGCGGTGGCGGGGGCGGCGCGCAGGTCGGCCGGTGTCGCGACGGAGGCGGCGGACACCTCGGTCGAGCCGTAGAAGTTGTAGAGCACGTCGCCGAAGGCGTCCTGGAACGCGGTGACGAGCGAGGCGGGCAGGGCCGACCCGCTGCTGGCCACGATCCGGAGGCTGCTGGTGTCGTACCGCGCCCGCACCTCCTCGGGCAGCGCCATGATGCGTTGCAGCATCACCGGAACGGCGAACACCGCGGTGCACCGGTGTTCCTGGATCGCCCGCAGGCACGCCTCCGGGTCGAACCGGCGCTGCATCACCAGCGTCGCGCGCAGCGGCATGCCGACCTGCAGCGCGGACAGGCCCCAGCTGTGGAACAGCGGCGCGGCCATCAGGATCCGCTCCCCCGCCCGCAACGGGATCCGCGACAGCAGCGCCACCGCGGCGCCGAGGCCCTTCGGAGTGGGGCGCCGCGCGCCCTTCGGCGTGCCGGTGGTACCCGAGGTGAGGACGACGATCGGCGCGGGCCGCTCCGGCGGGGCGAACTCGGCGTCCGGGGTGTCGGCGATGACCTCGGTCAGCGTCGGCTGGCCCGGCGGGCCGTCGTCGGCTCCGGTGAGCAGGACCGCGGTGAGCGGCAGCCCGGCGACCAGCGGCGCGAACTCGCCGTCGGCCACCAGCACGCGCACGTCGTGCCGGTCCACCGCGTGGGCGACCTGCGGCCGGGCGAGGCCGGTGTTGAGCAGCACGGTGCTCGCGCCGAGCCGCCCGCACGCCAGCAGCGTCTTCACCATCGCGCTGTGGTTGCGCGCCATGATCGCCACGGTGCCGTGCGGGCCGACGCCGACCGCCCGCAGTGCGGCCGCGAGCCGGTTGGCGTCGGTGCTGAGCGCGGCGAACGTGGTGCGGGCGCCGTCCTCGTCGATCACCGCGACACCGCGGGGTGAGCGGGCGGCGGCCGCGGTGTAGCCGCCGGCGAGGGTGGCGCCCCACCGGGCCAGCGCACGCAGCTGCCGGACCACGCGGTCGGGCCGGGCCGGCGTCAGGATTCCCGCCGCGATCAGCGTGTTGGCGACCTGCCGGGTCGACGGTGGGCGGTCCGGCGGCCACGCTTCCGCGGTGCCCCGCAGGTGGCGGTGGATCCGTTCGAGACCGTCCTGCGCCCAGGACCGCACGTCGGCCGGTCCGGGCGCGCGGCCGGGGCTGGGCACGCCGGGGCGGAAGTAGATGACCTTGAGCCGGGTGCCGTGGGGATCGTCGAACAGGCGTACCGACAGGCAACCGCCGGTGTCCGGCACCGTTTCCAGCACCAGCTGTTCCTCGCGGCGGCTCAGCAGCACCCGCATGTCGTGCTCGACCGGCCGCCCGCTCAGCGTCAGCCGGATCCGGTAGCGCGGGTGGCGTCCGGTCGTGCCCGTCCGCTCGACCGACCCGACGCCCCGGAAGAACCGGGGGTACAGTTCCGGCGAGCCGAGCAGCGGCCACAGCGCGACCCGCGGCTGGTCGGAGAACAGGTCGAACGTGACGCAGTCGGGCATCCGCGGAAAGTAAGCCTGGCCCCCTCCCGGTCAAGGCCGGCCACACGTTCTTGACACCCCCGCGCGAGCCGGTGAGCCGATTCTTGTCACCCCGGTGAGTGCTTCCGCCGACGGCCGCCGAACATTGTCCGTGCCGTGCGGGTCGGACCGGCGCCGTCCCATCGGCCGGTGACAACTTCCTTGGCCCGCAACGACTTTATCGGCGCACATATTGCCAATGCCGACGCCGCGAAACTAGCTTACCCATCGGTAGCAACCAATTCCGATGACCTCGCCGGCAGTTTCCCTTGCTGTCGCGTGGTTTTCGTATCACTGCCGATACACCGGAGGATAGGTGTGCGAACTAGAACCAGAATGAGAAGGATGGTCGCGGCGGCCGCGTCGGCGACCGTCGCGACCGGTGCGGCGCTCACGGCCGTGCTGGCCGGCGCCGGGACCAGTGCGGCCGATCCGGTCTCGCTGACCCTGAACTACAGCTGCCCGTTCCCGCTGATCGGTACCCAGACCCTGCAGATCGTGATCAGCGCGGACATCCCGACGACCGTGAACGTGGGCGAGCCGACCCCGGCCTTCACGGTCACCGCCGTGGCGACCGTCCCGCCGACCGCGACGCAGGGCCTGACCCTCGTCGGGGCGGCCACGGTCGAGGGCTCCGCCCAGGCGAGCTCGACCGTGACGGCGCCGGAGGCCACCATCCCGGTGACCGTGCCGGCGACGATCCCGGTCACCCCGGTGCCCGCGTCGGGCTCGTTCGACACGGTGGCCACCGGTGACGCGCCGTCCCTGACCTTCACCCAGGCCGGGCAGGCGACGATCACCGTCGGCGACATCCTGCTGACCCTGCACCCGAAGCGCGCCGACGGCACCGACACCGGGCTGGGCGTCTTCGACTCGCAGTGCACCCAGGTGGCCGGTCAGAACAACACGCTCGCCAACATCACGATCAACGGCGGCACGACGACCGAACCGACCACCACCGAGCCCACGACCACCGAGCCGACGACGACGGAACCGACCACCACGGAACCGACGACGACGGACCCCACCACGACCGAGCCCACGACCACCGAACCGACCACGACCGAGCCCACGACCAGCGAGCCCAGCACGACCGAGCCGACGACCACCACCAGCAACCCGCCGACCGGGATCGACTACAGCTACGCCCTCGAAGGCGATTCGGTGGTCAAGAAGCTCAACGCCACGGTGCCGCTGTCCGGCGGGATCGACGCGAACCTCGACCTGGCGTCCGGGAACTTCACGGCCGACCTGTCGCTGGAGCCGTCGAAGCTGAAGGCCACGCTGTTCCACTTCATCCCGATCACCGCGAAGGTGGCCTTCGAGCAGGCGGGCAAGACGACCGGGACGCTGGCGGGCGGTGTGCTGAACTCCACCAGCCACACCACCATCAAGCTGCCCAGCGTGAAGGTCTTCGGCTTCCCGATCAGCAAGTCGCCGAAGTGCCAGAGCTCGGAGCCGTCGGAGATCAACCTCACCTCCGGCCCCGGGTTCGACCCACTGGCGGGCGGTGACCTCAGCGGCACCTACGAGATCGCCCCGCTGGAGAACTGCGGTCCGCTGACCGGGCTGATCAGCCCACTGGCGACCGGCCCCGGCAACACGATCGACGTCACCCTGTCCCCCAAGGAGTCCTGATCCGCTGACGGAAACGGGCGCGTCCTCTCCCCCGAGGGGACGCGCCCGCCGTGCGTTCACCCGTTGGTGAAGCTGAACAGGTACTGGTCGTTGAAGTTGGTGTAGCTCAGCTTCACACCGCCGTAGACCTGCTTGTCGGCGGCCTCCGACCAGTCGAAGTCGCACTTGGCCCAGGTACCCGCGCCGTGCGGGTTGCGGCAGAACCGGTAGGCGGTGCCGGAGGTGGACGAGACCTTGCCGAACGACGAGGACCCGTCGGCCGATCCATCCTTGACGTATACCACGTCGCCGTCGTACTCGACGCACACCTGCGTGTAGGACGCGGCCGCGGTCGTCGTGCCGCAACGGTCGTACGAACCGGGACCCGAGACCTTCGCGCCGTTCTGACAGGACACCTTCGCGCTCTGGCAGATCTCCATGTAGTCGGCGCCGGCCGCACCGGCGGCCGGCGCCGCGGCCACCACACCCGCGATCGCGGCCGTCGCGACGAGTCCGGCGCGGACCCACCGCTTGCTCGATGTCGTCATGGCTTTCCTGACCCTTCTCGTGCTTGGATCCGACCAAGGTTGGCCGATCCCGGTGGCCGGACGCCGACACGACGTCGTCGGGCGCGCGCGGCCGGGATCAGGGCCGGTACGGGGCTTCTGCGGCCGCGGTACGGTTGCCGGCGGGCTCAGCGGAGCAGCGGCAGCACCTCCGCGCCGAGCCGCGTCACGTTCGCCAGCACCCGCTCCCGCGCGCCGGCGCCCTCGACGAACAGGATCGTGTGCGCGATGCCCGTCCGCTCCGCCGCCGCGGCCAGCCGGTCGGCGCACGCGCGGGGGCCGCCGACCGGGTGCAGCCGGCACAGCAGGTCGGTGTATTCCACCGCGTCGCGCGGGCGGTACGGGCGGCCGTCCACCGGCACGTACCCGGCCAGCCCCTCGCGCAGCCAGCCCGGCATCGACGCGCGCAGCTCGGCCTCCGCGGCCGCGCGCGAGTCGCCCACCTGCGCCAGCACCGCGGACACGTGCGGAGCCGACGGGTCCTGTCCGGCCGCGGCCGCCGCCTTCCCGTAGTGCGCCACCATCGCGGCCTTCTCGTCGTCGCCGATGTGCATCCCCAGCAGCATCGGCAGCCCGCGCGCGGCCGCCAGCTCCACCGTCTCCCGCGACGTGCACGCCACGGTCACCGGCGGCAGCGACACCGGCCGCGGCACCACCGGCACCTCGCGGAACGCGAAGAACTCGCCCGCGGCGCCCACCGCGGCCGAGGAAAGCGCTTGCACCAGCAGGTCCAGCCCCTCGGCGAACCCCCGCTCGTACCGGTCCGGCCCGGTGCCGAAGACTTCGAGGTCCACCCACGGCCCGCCGCGACCGACACCGAGCCGGAACCGCCCGCCGGACACCCGGTCCAGCATCGCGGCCTGCTCGGCCAGCGCGACGGGGTGTGCGCTGGACAGCACGCTCACCGCCGTCCCGACCGTGATCCGCCGCGTCCGGCCCAGGGCGTGCGCGGCGAACGTCACCGCCGACGGGCACACCCCGTAGGACATGAAGTGGTGCTCGGCGATCCACGCGTCGTCGAACCCAGCCGCCTCCGCGCGCTCGACCACGTCCAGCGACCGCGCGAGCGCCTCCCCGTCGTCCTGCCCCGGAAACCGTCCGGCGAGGACAAAAACCCCGAACCGCATGACGGCGAACCTAGCGGTCCCGCCAGAACCCGCAGTGGTGCGCAGCGGCGAAGTCACCGATCGTGCGAGGGCCGTCGGGGGCGAGCGCGCGCACCTGCTCGTGCGCTGGGTCGTAGCGCGGCCAGTCCGCACCGGGCGCGCCGGTGCGCACGAACGACGCCCAGTCGGCGACCATCCGCGCCGACAACCGCCGCTGACCGTCGTCGAACGACGCGCCGCCGCCGAACAGGTAGGACAGCTCCAGGCTGTGCGCGGCGCCGAGCGGGAACGGCGTGCGCGACAGGGTGTCCGGGACCGGGGCGCGCGAGTCGCCGAACTCGTAGGCGTAGACCGGGCCGGTGCGGGACAACGCGCCCGCCATGTCCCGCGCCGGGCACGCGAACGCGGCGTCGGTGAGCGCCGCCGCCAGCGCGCGCGGGGCCGAGCCGCCGTGGGCCGCGAGCGGGTACTCGGCGGCCACGGCCGCGGCGTCCGCCCCGAACGCGCGCGCCAGCGCCGCCGGATAGCCGTCGGCGGTGACCGTCTTCCCGGTCGCCGCGTACTGCTGGGCCAGGAACAGGGTGAACTCGTCCCGCGTCACGCCGACGAGCACCGGCACCCTGGCCGCGTCGCCGTCGCGCATCGCGTCGACCGGGTTGACGGGCAGCGCGCCGCCGCCGGTCACCGGGCCCGCGACCGGGACACCGGCGAGGTCGTAGTAGCGCGGCGGGGTGAGCAGCCGGGACGGCGGCAGGGCACGCAGGCACGCGGCGGCGGTCGCCGGATCAGCGCAGCCGAGTCCCGCCGCGTACGCCGTGCTCGCCGTTTCCGCCACCGTGGCCGTGGCGTGCGCCTGGCACGGTCCGCTTTGGACGATCGCGGCGTGGAACAGTCCGGC
Organism: Amycolatopsis thermoflava N1165; assembly: GCF_000473265.1. Lineage (NCBI taxonomy): Bacteria > Bacillati > Actinomycetota > Actinomycetes > Pseudonocardiales > Pseudonocardiaceae > Amycolatopsis > Amycolatopsis thermoflava. The sequence continues at coordinate 8,593,553 of NZ_KI421511.1, read as the reverse complement.
CGAGCCCGGCGAGACCAGGTGGTCGCACACCGACATCGCCCCGGCGGACTCGCCGGCGAGGGTGACCCGCGCCGGGTCGCCGCCGAACGCGGCGATGTTGTCCCGCACCCACCGCAGCGCCGCCTGCTGGTCGAGCAGGCCGAAGTTGCCGGTGCCGCCGTCGTGCCCGAGCGCCGGGTGCGCGAGCCAGCCGAGCGCGCCGAGCCGGTAGTTGACGGTGACGACCACCAGTCCGCGCGCGGCCAGGTCCCGCGCGTCGTAGGAGTCGCCGTTGCCCCCGACGAACGCGCCGCCGTGGATCCAGACCAGCACCGGGAGCGGCCCGGCGACGGCCTCCGGCGTGGTGACGTTCAGGAACAGGCAGTCCTCGCTGCCCGCCTCACCCGGCTGGGGGCACCGCGGGCCCGGCGCGGTGGCGTCCCGCACGCCGGTCCACACGGGAGCGGGCGCGGGTGGCTGCCAGCGCGCCGCGGTGGCGTACGGGATGCCTTGGAACAGCCGGTGGCCGCCGTCCACCGTGCCGCGGACCTGCCCGGCGGCGAGGGACACGACCTCCGGCGGGGCGGGCGCGGGCGCCGAGCAGGCGGCCAGGACGACGGTGAGGAGCAGGAGCAGGCGCGTCACGGTCGGGCGGCCACCGGTCTCGTCGTCACCGGTGCAGCCTAGACGGTGCGGAAACGGCGGTCGCATGTGGATTCGACGTCACCGGAAAATGTTTCACCGACCAATACCGGAATTAGGTTTTCACCCGGCATCGCGGGTCGTTTTACCCACGGCGGCGCCCATTCACCCGCCATTAACCGGAGGACTCTCGGTGACCGCCCGGAAACAGCTCGCCGATCACGACAGAGGGCCATTGCGACATTTGGCCGAACGTCGTTCACCAGGTGCGACGCGCAGGGTTGACAACGTCGCCCGGCTGCGGTTTTCTCCTGACACCGATCACCTGGGGAAGCTAATCACCGCGTTCCGCTTTCGCCGCGATCCCGCGCGGAACGGGGCATGGACACGAATCGGGCGGGCAAGGAAGAAATGGATACAGCGGGCTCCGGCCCTGGGGCATGGCATCCGCGCGGCTGGAGCCTGCGCACGAAAATCTCGGTCGTGCTGTTGCTGCCGGTGGTGGTCGCGCTGGCGCTGGCCGGGGCGCGGGTGCGGGCCGAGCTCGCCGAGGCGAGCAAGCTCAGCGCGGTGCGCGACCAGCTGCCCGCGCTGCAGGCGACCCTGGACCTCACCGCGCTCGTCGAGGACGAGATGGTGCTCGCGGTCGCCTCGCCCGCCAGCAGCGAACTGGGCAGGCAGATCTCCACCGTCGACGCGAAGACCGCCGCCGTGCAGAAGCAGGCCGAGTTCGCGCAGCTGCCCACGGACACCGCGCGCACGCTGGACACCGCGCTCGGGCGGCTGGCCGGGCTGCGGATGGCCGGCGCCGCGACGGGTTCGGCGACGGTGGCGATGACCGTCGGCTACCACGACATCGCCGTGGACCTGAGCCGGATCCTGCCGGAGTCCATCGCCGCGGCGGGCAGCTCCGCGATGGACACCACGGCGGCGACCGCGGGCGCGCTGATGCAGCTGCGCACCACCCGCGCGGTGGAGGAGGCGCTGATCCGCGCGTCGGGCACCGGCCCGGTCAACGACACGCTGCTGGCCGCTGCCGCCCGCGCGGCCGCTGAGGAAGGCGTGCTGGCGAGCCAGGTCGAGCGCGGCCTGCCGCAGGAGGTGCTCGGGCGGTTCCGGTCCATCACGGGCAGCAACAGCAACCGCCAGGCCGTCCTGCTGGACGCGCTCACGACCGGCAACGGGAGCAGGCTGCCCGGCCTGCTCACCGCGCTGTCGACCGAATCGGCGGCACTGTCCGACCTGCTGGCGGGGCAGGTGCGCGATCTGGCGACCACCGTCGGCGAGCGCACCAACGAGGCCCGCTCCAGCGCCCTGCGCGACACCGCGCTCGTGCTGGGCGCCCTGCTGGGGGCGCTGGCCATCGCGTTGCTCGTCGCGCGCTCGCTGGTGACGCCGGTGCGCCGCCTGCACGCGGCCGCGCTGACCGCGGCGCGCCGCGAGCTGCCGGAGACGATCGAGAAGGTCCGGGCGGGCGAATCGGTGTCCTGGGAGTCGATCGAGCCGGTCCCGGTGGACGGCGACGAGGAGATCGGGCAGCTGGCGCAGGCCTTCGGCGACATGCACCGGCAGGCCGTGCGACTGGCCGCCGACCAGGCCGAGCTGCGCCGCCAGGTCAGCGAGATGTTCATGACGCTGGCCCGCCGCAACCAGTCGCTGGTCGAGCAACAGCTCACCCTGATCGAGGACCTCGAAGCCGACGAGCGCAACCCACAGCGCCTGGAGGAGCTGTTCCGCCTGGACCACATGGCGACCCGGCTGCGCCGCAACGGCGAGAACCTCCAGGTCCTCGCGGGCGGCAGCCCGGCCCGGCGGGACCACGGCCCGGTCTCCACCGCCGAGCTGCTGCGCGCCGCGACCTCCGAGGTGAAGGACTACCGGCGGGTCACCATCGTCAATGCCCCCAACGGCGCGCTGCGCTCGCACGCCGCCAGCGATGTCGTGCACATCCTCGCCGAGCTGCTGGAGAACGCGATCCGGTTCTCCCCGCCGGAGCACAAGGTGCTGCTCACCGCCGACCGCGGCGCCGACGGCGGACTGCTCGTCGAGGTGGTCGACAGCGGGCTGGGCATGCAGCCGGACGACCTGGCCGCGGCCAACCAGCGGCTGGCCTCGGGCGACACGGTCAGCCCGGAGACCACCCGGCGGATGGGCCTGTTCGTGGTGGGGAGGCTGGCCGCGCCGCTCGGGGTCACGGTGCGCCTGCGGCCGACGCACCCGGGCGCGAAGCACGGCGGCATCACGGCCAGCGTGCACGTGCCGGGCGCACTGGTCCTCGCCGACGGCCTCGCCGCGCCCGACCCGGCGCCCGTGCGCCGCGAGCCGGTGCCCGCGCAGGCCCGCCCGGCCGCCACGCCCGTGCGCACCCCGATCTTCGACGGGGTGGTGTCCGGGTGGTTCACCGCGCAGCCGGGGCCGGACTTCAGCAGCCCGGCCGACGAAAGCTGGCGCGCCGCGGAGATCGCGACCGAGCAGCCGGTCGCCGTGCAGGTCACCAGCGCCGGGCTGCCGACGCGCCGTCCCGGCGCGCAGCTCGCGCCGGGCGCGGCCATGCCGCGGCAGGCCGCGGCACCCGATCCGGCCGGTTTCCGCGACCCGAACGCGGTCCGGAACAACCTGGCCAGGCACTACAACGGAATGCGCGCCGCCCGGGCCCGCACGGGGAACGGGAACGGGCAGGCGCCACAGGGGAAGGCGGAACCACGATGACCGAAGAGCACGGCCCGGGCTGGCTGGTGTCGGCGTTCACCCAGGAGGTGGCCGGGGTCGCGCACGCCGCGCTGGTGTCCGCGGACGGCCTGCTGGTGGCGGCGAACGAGAGCCTGCCCAAGGACCGGGCCGACCAGCTCTCGGCGATCGCGTCCGGTCTCGCGAGCCTCGCCGTGGGCACGGCGGAGTTGTTCACCGCCGGCCGCGTCGTGCAGTCGGTGATCGAGATGGAGGACGGGTTCCTGCTGCTGATGAGCGTCGGGGACGGGTCGAACCTCGTCGTGCTCGCGAGCCCGGGTTGCGACATCGGGCTGGTCGGGTACGAGATGACGCTCCTGGTCGACCGCGTCGGCCGCATGGTCGAGACGCCGGCGCGCAAGGTCGCGTACCGGGCAAGGCCGTGAGTGAGCCCGACAGCTTCGGGGACCGCAGGCCGAACTCCCGCTCGCCGTCCCTGGCTCGCCCGTACGCCTGGACCGAGGGCCGCACACAGCCCGCGGTCGAGCTGGCCATCGAAGCGCTGGTGCAGACCACGACCGAAGGCCAGACCCTGCCCTACAACCGCGCGAGCGCGCCGTCGGTGGTGACACAGCTGTGCCTGCGGCCCCGTTCGGTCGCCGAGATCGCGGCGCACCTGAACATCCCGCTCGGTGTGGCGAAGGTGATCGTCAGCGACCTGCTCGGCGCCGGGCTGGTGACCGTGCGGGACACCCTCGGCGACAACGCCACCTGGGACGAACGCCACGACCTCCTGGAAAGGGTCCTGAGTGGACTACGCACGCTCTGAGACGCGGAACCGCATCACCTCGGCCAAGATCGTGGTGGCGGGCGGGTTCGGCGTCGGCAAGACGACGTTCGTCGGGTCGATCTCGGAGATCATCCCGCTGCGGACGGAAGCCGCGATGACCGAAGCGTCGGTCGGCGTCGACGAGGTCGGCGCGATCCCCGGCAAGGCGGCGACGACGGTGGCCATGGACTTCGGCCGCATCACGCTCGCGCAGGACCTGGTGCTGTACCTGTTCGGCACGCCGGGCCAGCACCGGTTCTGGTTCATGTGGGACGACCTGGTGCGCGGCGCGATCGGCGCGGTGGTGCTGGTGGACACGCGGCGCCTGGCGGAATGCTTCCCCGCGATCGACTTCTTCGAGACCCGCCGCCTGCCGTTCGTGGTGGCGCTCAACCAGTTCCCCGGCGCGCGGCGGCACTCGGCCGACGACGTGCGGGAAGCGCTTTCCGTCGCGCCCGAGGTCCCGATCGTCAGCTGCGACGCCCGATCGATGGAGTCGACGAAGCAGACGCTGATCACGACGAGCGAGCACGCCATCGGCCGGATGCGGACGCGCCTGCGCCGTTGAACGAGGAGTCTGCGATGGATCACGTCCACCACTTCGAAATGGGCACCTGGGTGATGGTGCTCGCCTACCTCACTTCGGTGGCGGGCTGCGCGCTCGGCCTGGCCTGCACGCTGCAAGCCCGCACCGCGATCAGCCAGCGGGCGCGTCTCGCGTGGCTGGCGCTGGCTGCCGTGTCGATCGGCGGCGTCGGCATCTGGGTCATGCACTTCATCGCGATGCTCGGGTTCGCCACGCCCGGGTTGCCGGTGCGCTACGACATCCCACGCACGATCCTGTCCGCGGTGCTGGCCGTCCTGTCGGTGTTCGCCGGGCTGCTGGTGTTCGGCGTGCGCGAGCGGTTCCGGTGGTGGCGGCTGCTGGCGGCGGGGCTGATCACCGGGCTCGCGGTGAACCTCATGCACTACACCGGCATGTGGGCGGTGCAGATCAAGGGCACGATCGGCTACCAGGGCGGCCTGGTCGCGCTGTCGATCGTCATCGCGGTGGTCGCGGCGACGGCGGCGCTGTGGTTCACCGCCGCGCTGGACAAGCTGCAGTGGCGGCTGCTCGCCGGTCTCGTCATGGGCGCGGCGGTCACCGGCATGCACTACACCGGCATGGCGGCGGTGCGGGTGCAGGTCGACGTCAGCGCGCCCGACCCGTCCGGCGCCGAGGTGTTCTCGTTCCTGTTCCCCGTGTTCGTGCTGGCCGCGATCGCGCTCGCGGTGCCGGTCTGCGCCGTGCTGATGGCGCAGGCGCCGCCGGAGCCCGCCGGGGAGGACCTCACCCCGGACGAGCAGCCGCTCCCCGCCGGTGCCGCTGCGGGCTCACCCCGTGAGCTCGTTTGAAGGCGGCGCTGAGCGCGAACGGGCTCGAGTAGCCGACGCGGCGGGCGACGGCCGCGAGCGTGGTGTCCGGGTCGCGCAGCAGGTCCGCGGCGAGCGCGAGCCGCCAGCCGGTGAGGTAGGCCATCGGCGGTTCGCCGACCAATTCGGTGAACCGGCGGGCCAGCGCGGCGCGGGACACACCGGTGGCGGCGGCGAGCGTGGCGACGGTCCACGGGTGTTCCGGGCGGTGTTGCAGCAGACGCAGCGCCCGGCCGACGACCGGGTCGGCGTAGGCGCGGTACCACGGGCCCGATTCGGGGCCGGCGAACCATTTCCGCAACACGTCGATGAGCAGCAGGTCGAGCAGCCGGTCGAGGACGGCCTCCTGGCCCGGCTCGTCGCGGGAGATCTCGGCGCCGAGCAGGGTCATCACCGGTGAGTCCGGCACGGCCACGACGACCAGGACGGGCAGCGCGCCGAGCAGGCGGCGGCTGACCTCGCCGCTGAGCTGGTAGGTGCCGACGAGCAGCGTGGTCGGGCCGTGCGGGTCGTTGCCCCAGGTGCGCAGGCCGAGGCCGGTCATCACGACCTCCTGCCCGCCCGGCGTGGTGCAGACCTGCTCGGGCCCGACGACGACCTGCGGCGTGGTGTCCGGGTGGTCGCAGAAGGTGTAGGGGTCGGGGCCGCGCAGCACCGCCACGTCACCGGCGGTGAGCTTGCGGGTGGTGCCGTCGTCGAAGCACACCCACGCGCTGCCGCGCAGGACGGCGACGAGCGTCAGCGGCGCCTCGTCCTGGATCCGCATCGACCACGGCGGCGCCAGCTGGGCGCGGAGGAGGAAGGCGCCGCGGGCGCGGGGCCCGTCCAGGAGGCCTGCCAGCTCGTCCACTGGCCCAGCGTAGACGAACGCGCATGCGGGCGAGCGCGCTCAGCATGGTCCGCCCGTCTACCGGCCGGTTTCCTTGGTGGCATGACGAATTTCCTGGTGATCGGCGGAACGGGCAAGACGGGACGACGGGTCGCGGACCGGTTGCGGGCGCGCGGCGAGCAGGTGCGGATCGCGGCGCGGTCCACCGGGTTCGACTGGGACGAGCCGGGCACGTGGGAACCGGCGCTGAAGGACGTTACGACGGCGTACGTGACGTATGCGCCGGACGCCGGTTTCCCCGACGCGGCGCCGAAGATCGGCGCACTGGCCCGCCAAGCCGGCGAGCAGGGCGTGCGGCGGCTGGTGCTGCTGACCGGCCGCGGCGAGGAAGGCGCGCGGCGCAGCGAGGAGGCGATCCAGGACGCCGGTCCGGAGTGGACGGTGGTGCGGGCGAGCTTCTTCGCGCAGAACTTCAACGAGGACTTCCTCGCCGAGTCGGTGGTGGCCGGCGAGTTCGCATTCCCGGCGGGCGAGGTGTCGGAGCCGTTCATCGACGCCGACGACATCGCGGACGTGGCGACGAAGGCGCTGACCGAGGACGGGCACGCGGGGCTGGTGCACGAGATCACCGGGCCGCGGCTGCTCACGTTCGCCGAGGCCGCGGCGGAGATCTCGGCCGCGCTCGGCGGCCGGGTGCGGTACGTGCCGGTGAGCGCCGCCGAGTTCGCGGCCGGCCTCGTCGCGGCCGGTGTGGAGCCGGAGTTCGCGGGGCCGTTGAGCGAACTGCTGGCCGAGGTGCTGGACGGCCGCAACGAGTCCGTGACCGACGGGGTGCGGCGCGTGCTGGGCCGTCCGCCGCGTGACTTCGCGGACTTCGCCCGCACGGCGCACTGGGGCTGACCCCAGGGACGATTCGGGGGTTTCCACCGATGCGCGCGGCCGCTGGCGCGGGCATCGTGGTGACATGACGACGACAACGACGACACTGACGAGGTCCCGGCACAACCGCGTGATCGCCGGGGTGTGCGCGGGCCTGGCCTACCGCCTCGGGTGGAAGCCCCGCACGATGCGCCTGCTGTTCGTGCTGTCCTGCCTGCTCCCGGGCCCGCAGTTCCTGGTCTACCTGGTGCTGTGGATCATCATCCCGAACGAGAAACGCTGACCCGTATCACCCGATCGGGTTTGAAATTCACGAAGGGGGTTACTCCTTCGCATGGCCAGAACGGGAATCTACCGTGGACGCGGCACCGCCGTGCGAGTGGTCACCGGGATCGGGGCGCTGTTCGCGCTCGTCGAGGCGATCTACATCGTCCTGGTCCTGGCCGGCGCCAACACGGCGAACGCCTTCTACCGTTTCATCGATTCGATCGCCCAGCCGCTGGCGCTGTTCTTCCCGGGGCTCTTCCCCATCGCGAACGGGCAGCTCAACGTGCTGGTCAACTACGGTCTGGCGGCGGTCTTCTGGCTCGTCGTCACCGGCCTCATCGCCCGCCTGCTCCGCTGACGGCGCGTCGTCCTCGTCAGGCTCCTCGGGTGGAGGGGCCTGGCGGCGGGCGACCACGATGAGCACCACGATGATCGCGATCGGCCCGACGATGATCAGCGTCTCGTCCCACCCGCCCTGGTGGGCCAGGATCATCCGCTCACGCATTCACGCTCCCGAGACCAGTGCGATGCCCACAGCCGTGTAGCAGACCATCACGGCGAGCATCGGGTACTGCCCCACCTTCGCATAACCGTCCCGCAGCACGCCGAGCGCGCGGTCGTGCGCCGAGGTCACCGCCAGCACGTGCCCGGCCACGATCCCGGCGATCTGCGTGAACGCGATCGCCGCCGGGGAGACCACTGTGTAGTCCACGCCGCCGCCGAACCCGCGCTGCCCCTCGAACACGGCGAACGAGAAGTAGTGCGCGACGGTGTACCCGACCATGATCGGCACCAGCGACGGCGCGAAGGCGTCGTAGGGGCCGGTGACCGAGCGCCGCAGGTACGGCCGGGTCAGGCGGATCGCGCCGGCGTAGGCCAGCGCGGTGAGCCCGATCGCCGCCGCCAGTCCCGCGGTGCCGAGGAGGACGCGGTTGCCGTCGCGGGTCAGGTCGCCCCAGACCGGCAGCCGGGTGAGCCCGTCGAACGCGGTGGAGCCCAGCACGACGAGCACGAACGGGGTCAGGCCGCGCTCGCGTTCGAGCGTGCGCAGGCCGTCCAGGGGATTACGCAGCACCAGGCGACCATCCGTGCGGCGGCCCCACGGCGACAGCGCGGCGATCAGCGCCGAGTAGACCTCGAACCCGTCGGCGCGGTCGAACCAGCGCGGCCCGAACACCGCACCCGCCACGACGTGCACGACCGCGTAGGCGGTGACGAACACCGCGATCGCGCGCGGCGAGTCGGAGTGCGGGTACACCAGTTCCAGCCACAGGAACGCGACCAGGCCCGCGACGGCCGGGCAGAACCCCCAGCGCGGCAGCGGCAGGCGGCCGGGGAAGATCGCGGCGAGTGTCCGCAGTGGATTGACCAGCCGCCAGGCCGGGCCGCACAGCACGGAAAGCGGCACGAGCCCGACCCAGAACCACACGTAGAACCAGGCGCCCGCCGGGTTCTTCGCCGAGTCGTCCGCGCCGGTCCAGGCGAACACCAGGAACACCGCGAACAGCGCCAGCCCGAGCAGGCGCAGCGCGATCCGCGTGACGCGGGCGTCGGCGATCCGCTCCAGCGCCCGTGGCCACGCGCGCCCGGCTTCCGCGCCACGCAGCTTCGGCCGCTTCCACAGCGCGGTGAGCGCGAAGAACGACACCAGAACCGCGGCCGCGCCGGCGTAGAGCGCGAGCCACAGCGGGACCGGCAGGTCGGAGCGCCCGCCGAGACCGTGGGCGAGGATCACGCCGTCACCCGGAGCTCGGTCAGCGCTGCCCCACTGTGGTGCAACTCGACCTCGAACACCCCGGGGATGTCCGCGGTGAAGGTGACCGAGGCGGGCTGCCCGGCCACCACGTCGGCCGTGCGGTCGTAGCCGTGCACGTGCAGCTCGTCCGGGGCGTCGGTGGTGACCTGAATGGTCACGGTCCGGCCCGCCGCGACCTCGACCCGGTCCGGCCCGGACGTCCGCTTGCCGCCGGTCACGGTGAACACCGCCACCTCCGGCGCGGCGCCCGGCTGCTGCTGCGGCGCCGTGCTCCCGCACCCCGTGGTCACCAGCAGCGTCGCCAGCACCGCCACGACGAACCTGCGCATTCCCCGTCCTTCCTCCGCCCGGCTTGCCCGTCGCGTCCGGGAACCCGTAAAGTATGTGACCAACGGTAACAGTTACTTCGGGTAGCACGCATGCCCGGCTTCATCGAGGAAGGTCCACCGTGCTCGTCGCCCAGGAGTCCAGCCCGCCCGCGGGCGGGGCCGCGCTCGGCCAGATCGTCATCGCGGGCCTGATGTTCTTCGTGATCTTCCTGCCGCTCGCCGTGTTCGTCATCCGGGAGCGCGCCGGCCGCACCACGGTCGTCGGCAGGTTGGCGGACTGGTCGGCCGGGCTGAGCGGGCTGCCGCGGTGGGCGGCGCTGCCGTTGTTCGTGGCGTTCCTGTCCGGGATGGCGGCGTTGATCGGCGTGTACTGGGACGTGCCGATCCACATGGAACTCGGCCGCGACGAGGGGCCGCTGGCCAACCCGTCGCACTACCCGATCTACTTCGGACTGATGGGCATCTTCGCCAGCGGGGTGCTCAGCGCCGCGCTGGCGAAGGGGAAGCTGCCGGTGCGCACGTTCCCGATCGGACCGCACTGGCGCGCGCCGATGGGCAGCATCCAGATGATGGCGACCGGTCTGGTCGGCATCGCCGGGTTCCCGCTGGACGACGTGTGGCACCGCTTGTTCGGCCAGGACGTCACCGAGTGGGGGCCGACGCACGTGCTGATGATCGGCGGCGGCGTCGGCGTGGTGATCGGCCTGCAGCTGCTGCTCGGCGAGGCGCGGCAGGTCGGCGCGAGCGGGCCGGTGGTGCGACTGCTCGGGCCGTTGCTCGCGGGCGCCTGGCTGATGGGGGCGTCGGCGTTCCTGATGGAGTTCGACCTCGGGGTGCCGCAGTTCCCGATGCTCGCCCAGGTGGTGCTGGTCGGGCTGATCGGCAGCTGGACACTGGTCTACGGGCGCCTGGCCGGCGGGCCGGGCGGGGCGCTGCTCGTGGTGGCCGTGGTGCTGGTGACCAGGGCGGTGTTCGCGGTGTTGCCGCTGGTCAACGACCTGCACGTGGCCCTGCTGCTGCCCTACGCCGCCGAGGCCGTGGTGATCGAGGTGGTGGCGGTCCTGCTGCGCGGGCGGCAGGGGTACGCGTTCGGCGTGGTGGCCGGGCTGGCCAGCGGGGTGTTCGGCATGTTCGGCGAGTGGGCGTTCTCGCAGTGGCTGATGCCGGACCCGTGGCCACTGTCCCACATGGACACCTTCGTGCTGTGGGGCGCGGCGGCGTCGGTGGCGGGCGCGCTGATCGGGGTGTGGCAGTACCAGCGGGTCGAGGCGGTGGCCGCGCGGCGCCCGTCGGACCCGGCGCCGTCGGGCGATCCCGCGGTGCGGTTCCGGACGCGGCACCTGGGCGGGCTCGTCGGCGCGCTGCTGGCCGTCGGCTTGTCGGCGGCGGTGATCCCGCCCGCCGACCCGCCCGCGGGTCTGGTGGCGAACATTCAGCTCACCGACACGGGTGAGAGCCTGCCGATCTCGAACCCACACGGCGGCGGGCAGCCGCGGTGGGTGACCGCGACGGTGACGATCAACCGGGCGGACCTGGTGTCCGATCCGGTGTGGCTCAACGGTTTCTCGTGGCAGGGCGGGGACTTCTACAGCGCGCCGCTGGAGCGCACGGCGGAGGGCACGTACCGCACGACGCAGCCGCTGCCGGTGTTCGGGCAGTGGAAGACCGGCATCCGTGTGCACTACGGCTCGCGGGTGATGGCGATCGCGCCGGTCTACGCGCCCGCCGACCCGGCCGCGAACGCCGGGGAGATCTCCGCGACGTCCGGGCCGCGCCCCTTCATGTCGGAGATCGAGTTCCTGCAGCGCGAACGCAAGACGGACACGCCGCTGGTGCTGTGGACCGTGGCGTACGTGGTGGTGGGCCTGGTGTTCGGCGGCATGTGGGTCCTGTTCGCGTGGCTGTACACCTCCGCGGCCGGCGGCGCACCGTCCCCCGCGCGACGGGTGCGGGTCAGCAGCTGACCCGAGGCGGCCGGTGCCTTCCGGGGGCGCACCGGCCGCCTCGCACTCCCCGCACCGCTCCCTGGGAGGCCACGGCGCGCAGCCACGCCGCACCTCCGCCCACCACCGGGCACAGCCCCCGCCGCCACGCCACCACTGCCCAATCGCACGGCAGCATCCAGCACCGCACCTCCACCCAGCACCGCACCGGCCGCCTCCCCGAGCAGCACGAGCCGCCACCTGCGCAAGGCCGTCGCCACCCCAACCGAGCCGCCGCACCTCCACCCGTCAGGGGTGCCAGCAGCCACCAGCCACCCCTCCTACTACCCCACCTCCGCCAGGCGCCGCGTCAGGAAGCGGCGCTCGGCATCCGTCGTGACGAGCCGCAGCGCCTCCCGGTACTCCGCCGCCGCCTCGGCGCGCCGGCCCAGTCGGCGGAGGAACTCCGCGCGCGTGGCGGGCAGCAGGTGGTACCCCGGCAGGTCCACATCGGACAGCACGCGCAACCCCTCGGCCGGCCCCTCCGCCATCCCCACCGCCACCGCGCGGTTCAGCTCCACCACCGGCGACCGGGTCATCGCCGCCAGCCTGCCGTACAGCGCGGCGATCTGCGGCCAGTCCGTGTCCGCCGCCCGCGCCGCCTTCCCGTGGCACGCCGCGATCGCCGCCTGCACCTGGTACGGGCCGGGCGCCCCGCGCCGCAGGGCGCCCTCCAGCAGAGCCACGCCTTCGGCGATCTGGGCGTGGTCCCACCGGTCGCGGTCCTGGTCCGCCAGCAGCACCAGGTCCCCGCGCTCGTCCACCCGCGCATCCCGCCGCGAGTCCTGCAGCAGCAGGAGCGCGAGCAGCCCGGTGGCCTCCGGCTCGTCCGGCATCAGCTCGTGCAGCACGCGCGCCAGCCGGATCGCCTCCGCGGACAGTTCACGGCGCAGCAGGTCCGCGCCCGCCGTCGCCGAGTAACCCTCGTTGAACAGCAGGTACAGCACCGCCAGCACGGCAGGCGTCCGCTCGGGCAGCAGGTGCGCGGGCGGCACCCGGTACGGGATGCCGGCGTGCCGGATCTTCTGCTTCGCCCGCACCAGCCGTTTCCGCAACGCGGGCTCGGCGACCAGCAGCGCCCGCGCGATCTCGGCGGGCGTCAGCCCCGCGAGGGTCCGCAGGGTCAGCGCCACCTGCGCGTCCAGCGACAGCGCGGGGTGGCAGCAGGTGAACATCAGGCGCAGCCGGTCGTCGGGCACGCCGCTGTCGTCTTCGAACGGTTCGGGTTCGGGCATCGCCGCGACCTCCCGCAGCTTGGCCGCCCCCACCGCGTCCCGGCGCAGCCGGTCCAGAGCGCGGTTGCGGGCGGTGGTGGTGAGCCAGGCCCCGGGGCGGCGCGGCACGCCGTCCCGGGCCCACGCCCCGACTGCCTGGGTGAACGCGTCCTGCGCGCACTCCTCGGCGAGGTCCCAGTCGCCGGTGAGCCGGATCAGGGTCGCGACCACCTGCCCCCACTCGTCGCGGAACGCGCGGACGAGGGCGGTGTGGACGTCGGTCATGGCTGCCAGATCGGGCGGACCTCGATCGACCCGTAGGTGGCCGCCGGGTGCTTCGACGCGATCTCGACCGCCTCGTCCAGGTCGGCGCACTCGATGAGGCAGAACCCGCCGACCTGCTCACGCGTCTCGGCGAACGGGCCGTCGGACAGCAGCACCTCGTCCGACCGCACCCGCACGGTGGTCGCCTCGTGCGGCGGCCGCAGCCCGGCCCCGCCGCGCAGGACGCCCCGCTCGGCCATCTCCTCGCTCCAGCCGCCGCAGCCGTCCTCGGCGTGCTCGGCGGCCTCCGGGCCCCCGCAGATCAACAGCATGTACTGCATCGCAGTCCTCCTCGCCGGTCGTGTTCTCACCACACCGACGAACGGGACCCGCGATCAGGGACGCACGGCGGCGAGGAATTCCCGGATCAGCCCATGATCCTTGGTGCCGCGGGTGGACTCCACCCCGCTGGAGACGTCGACGCCCCACGGCCGCACGGTCCCGATCGCCTCCGCCACGTTTCCCGGCCGCAGCCCGCCCGCCAGCAGCCACCGGCCGGTCTGGCCGCGCAGTGCCGACCAGCCCCACTGCTCCCCCGAGCCGGCCCGAGGCGAGTCGAGGATGAGCATCTCCTCGCCGAACGCGCCGACCTCGACCCGCTCACCAGCGGTGGAGGTGGCCCGCACCAGCCGCACCCCCAGGCCGGCGAGTTCGGCGAAGTCACCGGCCGTGTAGCCGTCGCCGTGCAGCTGGACGGCGCCCAGGCCGGTCTTGACGGCGATGTCCCGGACGTCGGCGACGGGCATCCCCAGGAACACCCCCACGCTGAGGACTTCCGGGGGCACGGCGGCCACCAGGCGGGTGGCCTCCTCCACGGACACCTGCCGGGGGCTCGGCGTCAGGACGAACCCGACGGCGTCGGCCCCGGCGGTCACCGCGCAGTCGACGTCGGCCTCGGTGCGCAGGCCGCAGATCTTCACGAACACCCCACCAGGGTAGGCGCCGCGGAAGTCTAAACTGCGGCGATGTCCTTGATCGGTACGCGGTTGCGCAGCCTGGCCAGGCGATACGCGGTCTCGCGGCGGACACACGAGGACCTCCTCGCCCGGTGCGCCGCGGCCGAGGCCGAACGGGACCAGCTCGCCGCCACCTACCGCACGTGGGTGCCGCCGGGGCACTTCTACTCGCCGCAGCCGGACCCCGCGCAGGTCCTCGCCCGCGCCGGCGCGCTGTTCGACACCGCCGCCGACCCCGCCGGCCTCGACCTGCGCGAGGACGAGCAGCTCGCGTTGCTGCCCGTCCTCACCGAACTGCTGAAGGACCACCCGTTCCCGGAGGACCGGTCGCCGCAGTACCGCTACTTCTTCGGCAACCCGGAGTACTCCTGGTCCGATGCGCTGGTCCTGCACGGGATGCTGCGCCACCTGCGCCCACGGCGGCTGATCGAGATCGGCTCCGGCTATTCGTCGGCGATGACGCTGGACACCGTCGAGCACTGGCTGGACGGCGCGGTGGAGCTGACGTTCGTCGAACCCCACCCGGAGCTGCTGCGGTCGCTGCTGCGCCCCGGCGACGAACAGCGGGTGACCGTGCGTGAGCAGCCGGTGCAGGACGTGCCGCTGGAGGCGTTCCTCGCCCTGGAGGCCGGTGACGTGCTGTTCATCGACTCCACCCACGTGGTCAAGGCGGGCTCCGACGTCAACCACCTCTTCTTCGAGGTGCTGCCCCGCCTCGCCGACGGGGTGTGGGTCCACGTGCACGACGTGTTCTTCCCGTTCGAGTACCCGCTGGAGTGGGTGTCGGAGGGCCGCGCCTGGCAGGAGGTCTATCTGCTGCGCGCGTTCCTGACCTACAACCCGCGCTTCGAGGTCCGCTGGTTCCAGCAGTACCTGTGGGCGCGGCACCGCGAGCTGCTGACGGCGGCCGTCCCGGACATGGCGCGCAATCCGGGCGGGAACATCTGGCTGCGGAAGGCGCCCGATTACGCCTCCACGGCCCCGGGTACTCGCGACGCATGACCGAGAGCCGCGCCGATCCGCTCGTCCGCCTCGATCACGTCGCGGCCGCGCTGGAAGACCTGCGGGGTCAGGCGGCCACCCAGCCGCTGGAGGAGGTCGCGCGGGGCATCGCCGAGAGCGCCGTGGCGACCCTGCCGGACGCCGACTCCGCGACGATCACCGCGATCGCCGAGGACGGTCACCTGTACACCCTCGCGGCCACCGACGAGGGCATCGTCGGGATCGACGAGTGCCAGTACAAGACGCGCCGCGGCCCGTGCGTCGAGGCGGCGACCCAGCGGCGCCCGGTGCGCGCGATCGTCGGTGAGCACGAGGAGGAGTGGCCGGAGTTCACCGCCTCGGCGAAGGCGGCCGGGATCAGCACGTACCTGTCGGTGCCGGTGCTGCTGCCCGGCGAGGTGGACGGCGAGGACGAGGTCGTTGGTGGGCTGGACCTGTACAGCTTCACCGCGCAGGCCTTCGACGACTACGACGAGCAGGTGATGCGCCTGTTCACCTCGGCGGCGTGCGAGGCGTTCACCAACGCCCGCCGCTGGGCGGCGACGCAGCGCAAGATCGCCCAGCTGGAGACGGCGCTGACCTCGAGGGCCGAGATCGACCAGGCGAAGGGCGTGCTGATGGCGATCCACGGGTGCAGCGCGGACGAGGCGTTCGGCCGGCTGGTCGAGGAGTCACAGCGGACGAACACGAAGCTCGCCCTGGTGGCGAGAAACCTGCTCGAATCGCTGCGACGCTAAGGCAGCGGAGCCGACGCCCGATGGCGGTGAGGTAGCGCGCGGAGGCGAACGGCCGACGGCGCAGAGGCGGCGCAGAGGGCCTCAGCGCCGCCACCAGCGCCGTGGGCTCGCTGCCTTTGCGCCCGCGGGCTCGCCGCCTCAGCGCTGCCGGGCCGCCGCCTCAGCGCTGCCGGGCCGCCGCCTCAGCGCTGCCGGGCCGCCGCCTCAGCGCTGCCGGGCCGCCGCTTCTGCGCTGCGGGCCCGCTGCCCATGGGCTGCCGGCCGTCCGTCTCAGCGCCGCCGGCCGTTCCGGCGGCGGCGCAGGAGCGGCGGCCCTGAGGGTCCCGGCCGGCGGCGGCGCTGGAGGCGGCCGGGCGCGCCACGGCGTTTCCCGCGACGTGCCCGGCCTGCCGGTCAGCCGATCGGCAGCTTTCCGGTCAGCTGCCGCAGCGGGTTGCCGCCCGTGAGCGGGGACAGGGCGCTCTGCTTGCCCGTGACGGGCTCGAGCACGCCGGGGGTGCCGGCCTTGCCCGCGAGGCCGTTGAGCGTCATGCCGACGGCCTTGAGCTGCGGGGCGGAGACCCCGCGCGCGGAGGCGGCGCCCGCCCCGGACAGAACCGCGGAGGCGGCCGCGAGACCGATGACACCAGCACGAAGTGTGCGCGACACTGAGTTTCCCCTTCATCGGAAAATGATTCTTCGAACGAGACGAGAAACCTAGCCATTCGCCGCCCACGACGCACTGTCCCTGCCACTCGTCCGAGTGGTCCTGACGCGAATTACCTTCGACCGTGGCTGCACGGTTTGCGGAATCACGCTGAGTCGCACCAGCCGCAGAAGACCGCGCAGGCCCTACTCAAGCAACGCACCTCACTGCACGAAAGAAGCAAGCCGCGCCCCGCGGCCATATTCGCGCCGCTTCGCGATCTCGACATCCTTGCGGCTCACCGCGTGAGTGACCCCGCGCCCGCGCGCCAATTTCGCAACCCTCGCCCGCGGGCCGGCACTACCCGAGCAACGCACCATTCCGCCACGCAAGAGCAAGCCGCGCGTCAACGGCCATACTCATGCCGCTCCGCGATTTCGCCGTCCTTGCGGCGCACCACGTGCGCGACGCCGCGCTTGCGAGCCAGTTCGCGGCCCTCCGCCTGGACCTCAGCCTTCGTGTCGCCCGTGCTGGACGCCCGGCTGTTGCCGACCACCTGGTTCTTCCACCGCCCGTCCGCGTAGAAGGTCTCCACGTCACCCTCGGCGAGCTCCGCCGGTTCCGCTGCCGTCGAGCCGTCGCCGGACCCGTTCGCGGCGTAGGTGGCGTAGAGCTCGGGGGCGGGCTTGGGTGCGCTGCCCGGGCCGCCGAGGGGTTTGGGGTCCATCAGGTATTCGATGCGGTCCTCGCCTTGCCGTTCCACGGGGTGCCGTTCGAATCGGCCGGCACCGCGCCACCACCGGACACGATCGCCTGCTGCGGGTCCATTCCGCCCAGCACGGCGGCCATCACCGGGTCCTGGGCGGCTTCGGCGGTGGCGGTGGCGGGCGCGCCCTCCAGCAGCCGGGCGACCATGGTGGCCAGCATTTCCACGTGACCGATCTCCTCGGTCGCGGTGTCCATGATCAGGTCCTTGTACTTGCCCTCGATGCGGCAGTTCCAGCCCTGGAACAGGTACTGAATCGTCACCGTCATCTCACCGTAGGCACCACCGATGAGCTCCTGCAGCTTGCGCGCGTAGTACGGGTCCGGACGCTCCGGCTTCGCCTCGAACTGCAGGAACTTGGTGTGTCGAACACGGGTCCTCCCTCGCCGGTGACGATGACGAGGGAGGACTTTCCCGCTCCCGCGGCGGCTAACCGTCAGCCCAGCAGGTCCGGCCGCTCCCAGTCCTTGCCCAGCACGTGCTGCGCGAGGAACGCGAACACCGTGGCGTACCAGAGCTTCGCGTGGTGCGGGGTCAGGATCCAGTGGTTCTCGTCCGGGAAGTAGAGGAACTTGTGCGGTGTCGAGCCGTCCTCGGCGGCCGAGCGGGACACCAGGTCCCACCACAGCCGCAGCCCCTCGCCGATCGGGACGCGGTAGTCCTTGTCGCCGTGGATGACGAGCATCGGCGTGGTGATCTCGTCGGCGAAGCGGTGCGGCGAGTTCGCCTCCGCCATCTCCGGGGTGAGCTCGCGCTGCCAGTAGTAGGTCGCGTCGGTCGTCGGCCCGAACTGGTCCAGCGCCCATAGCGAGGCGTGGGTGACGATCGCCTTGAACCGGTCGGTGTGCCCGGCTACCCAGTTGGCCATGTAGCCGCCGAACGATCCGCCCATCGCCGCCGTACGGGTCTCGTCGACCCCCGCGTGCTGCTCCGCGGCGTCGGTGAGCGCCATCAGGTCGGTGAACGGCGCCGCGCCCCACGCGCCCCAGCCGCGCTTGATGAAGTCGTACCCGTAGCCGGTGGAGATCGCCGGGTCGGGCAGCAGGACGGCGTAGCCCTGTGCCACGGCGAGCCACGGGTTCCACCGCCACTGCCAGGCGTTCCACGATCCGAGCGGGCCGCCGTGGATCCACAGCAGCAGCGGCGCCGGCGAGCCGGGGCCGGCGTCCCGCGGGAGCGCGAGCCACGCCCGCAGCGGCGTGCCGTCCTCGGCGGTGGCGGTGACCTCGTCGAGCCGTCCGGGGATCTCGGCGTCCAGGCCGAGGGCCTCGGCCGGCCCGGGCAGCGGCTCGATCGCGCCGCCGTCGAGGGCGATCCGCACCGGGGCAGGCGGGTGGTCGACCGCGGAGCGCAGCGCGTAGACCCACTGTCCGTCCGGCGAGATCCGCGGCTCGCTGTAGGCGCCGTCGTCGGCGGTCAGCCGGGTGACCTCGCCGGTGGCGGCGTCGACCTTCCACAGCGGCGCCCTGCCCTGGTCGTCGGCGCCGACGACGAGCGCCGAGCCGTCCGGCAGCCACCGCGCCGAGTGCGGCCACCGGTCCCAGCTCCGGGTCAGCGGCCGGAGTTCGCCGCCGTCGAGCGGGACCAGCGCGAGCCAGTAATCGCCCGGCTCGTGCGGCGTCGAGCGGCGGTAGACGGCGACCGCGACCTGCGTGCCGTCCGGCGAGATCCGCGGCGACTCGTATTCGTGGTCCGCGTCGTCGGCCAGCACGCGGCGCTCGCCGGTGGCGACGTCGATCGCGACGACAGTGGGCCGCTGCGAACCGCCCGCTTCGGGAACCGTCCAGGTGGTGACGACGGTGCGCCCGTCCGGCGAGACGTCCCACGCGGCCTCGTCGGTGAGCGCGCGCCCCGCGTGCCCGGTGAGGTCACGCAGCTCGAGCCGCTCCTCCTCCGCCGGCACCCCGTCCGCGACGACCAGCCGGGTGCGGTCGGGGCCGAGGTCGTGGTCCCAGAAGCGGATGGGGTACTCCTCGTGCAGGATCGCCGACACCCCGGCGTCCTTGCGGGCCTTGCGGAGCTCGGCGTCGTGCTCGGCGCTCGTGGCCGAGGGCATCATCGGCGCCCCGGCGAGCACCGTGCCTGCCTCGGCGGCCACGGCGACCCCGCGGACACCGCCTGCCGGCGCCGCGATCACGCGGGCGTCCCCGCCGGACGCGGGCTGCAGCCACAGGGCGCTCTTGGGACCGTCCTCGCCCTCGGCCGCGGAGTCCGGCCGGGCCGAGACGAACAGCAGGTCGCCGGACGGGGTGAAGGCGGCGCCGGACTCGCCTTCGGCGCTGCGGGTCAGCCGCCGCGCCGGGCGCTCGCCGGCGGGGTCCACTTCCCACAGCGCCGTGGTGTAGCGGTTCTTCTTCAGGTCGGGCGTCGCCACGCCGACGACGAGTCGGCGGCCGTCCGGGGAGAGCACCAGCCCCGACAGCCGCGGAAGGCGGACGTAGGTGTCGAGGTCGGCGAAGGCATCGTCGGTCACTTCGCCTTCATACCACCGATGACCGACGGTTTCGCGGCTTTTCGATCAGCCGCTTCCCGGCCGGACCGCCGGATCCGCCCACCGGGCTTGTAGATCGACAACAGCACCGCCGCCAGCAGACACGCCGGCGACACGATCGGCGGGAACACCAGGTCCGGCGCCGTCCCGGGCAGTCCGGCCAGCAGCGACTCGCCGTAGGCCGCGGCTTCGCCGACGCCCGGGCGCAGCGACACCACCGCCAGCGTCACCATGGCGAGGTTGAGCACCAGCTTGATCGCCACCCACCAGTACCGCACCAGCCCGTACCGGCTGCCCAGCCCGAGCATCACGCCGCTGCCCAGGCACACCAGTCCGGCAACCAGCAGCGGCCACACCGCGAACAGCCGCAGCGCCTGGTAGCACACCGCGGCGAGCGCCGGATCGTCCGTCATCATCGCGGTGAACACCAGCACCGCCAGCACCACGTCGATCCCGATCCACGCGCCGGCCGAGATGATGTGCGTCGCCAGCCACGCCTTCCGTCCTCCAGCTGTGAGTCTCATGCCCTCGACTGTCGCGAAAGCGGACGTCCCGGGCATCCGCCGCAGAGCGCGACCTGCGCCTACGTCGCCACCCGTACGCGCCGCGGCTTCGTGCGCGTCAGGCCGACCCCGGCCAGCACGACCAGCATCCCGGCCACGACCCGCGGCGTCACCGGCTCGCCGAGGACAACGGCCCCGAGCGCCACCGACACGACCGGCAGGAGGTACCCGACGACGGCCGCGCCGGTCGGGCCCTCGTCCTCGATGAGGCGGTAGTTGAGGTAGAAGGTGAACCCGGTGCCGAACACGCCGAGCAGGACGACGGCAAGCACCGCCAGGCCGTCGAACCCCGGCCGGGCGCCCTCCACGGGAAGCGCGAGCGAGGCCAGGCCGGACGCGACCGCCAGCTGCGCCGCCGAGATCGCGACCGGGCCGCCCGTCCCGGCCAGTTTCCTTGCCATGTAAGCGAAGGCGATCGCATAGCTCGCCGCCGCGGCCACCAGTGCCAGCGCTCCCCATCCGAACAGCCCGGCCCGCTGCCACGGTGCGAAGATCAACAGCACCCCGGCGAACCCGAGCAGCAGCCCGCCGAGCCGCGCCGGGTGGATCCCGCGTTCGGCGCCCAGCACCAGTCCGATGAGCAGTGACCACAGTGGAGTGGTCGCGTTGAGCACCCCGGCGATGCCGGAGTCGACCGTCTGCTCACCGATGCTGAACAACGCGAACGGCACCGCGTTGCAGAAGAACGCGGCGACGGCCAGCCGGCCCCACATCACCCGCCCGCGGGGCATGCGCTGCCCCGCGATCCGGGCGAGGACGAACAGCACGGCGGCGCCGAGCACGCTCCGCAACACCGCGATCTCGATCGGCGTGAACCCGCGCAGCGCGAGTTTGATCCACAGGAACGCCGAACCCCACAGCAGGGCGAGCACGCCCATTCGCACCCACGTCTTGATCACGCAACCAGCGTGCGACCGGGAAAGCGCAAGGACAAGTGAAAGATTTTGAAGTTTCGTTTAGCTCAGCTTACGGCCGAACAGCAGCTTCCACGGCATCAGCGCCGACTCCAGCTGCACCGCGAGGCTCATCTTCGACACCCCGTCGGCGCGCTCCTCGAACCGGATCGGGATCTCGGCGATCCGCATCCCCTGCTTCACGGTGCGGTAGTTCATCTCGACCTGGAACGCGTACCCGTTGCTGCGGATCGTGGCGATGTCGATGCGGCGCAACGTCTCCGCGCGCCACGCCTTGAACCCGGCGGTCGCGTCCTTGACGTGCAGCCGCAGGATGGCGTTGACGTAGAAGTTCGCCCACGCCGACAGCGCCTTGCGGTGCCAGCCCCACTCGCCCGCGAGCGAACCGCCTGCCACGTAACGGGATCCGAGCACCACGGCGGCGTCCGAAGTGGCGAGCTCGTCGATCATCCGCGGCACGGCCTCGACCGGGTGCGACAGGTCGGCGTCCATCTGGATCACGATGTCCGCGCCCTCGTCGAGCGCGCGGGTGATGCCGGCGACGTAAGCGCGGCCGAGACCGTCCTTTTCGGTCCGGTGCAGCACGCCGATGTGGTCCGGGTGCTCGGTCGCCAGCTTGTCGGCCACGTCGCCGGTGCCGTCCGGCGAGTTGTCGTCCACCACGAGCACGTGCAGGCCGGGCAGCCCGAGGCCGGTCAGCTGGCCGACGAGCTTGGGCAGGTTGTCCCGCTCGTTGTAGGTCGGGACGACGACCGTGACCTTCGGGGAGCTCTCTCCCATGATCAAATCCTTCGTGCGCGGGTGGAGGTTCGGCACCGAACGGTATCGCACCCGGTTTCGCACCTCTTCCGGGTAACGCGGACGCCGTTTTCCGGGGTTGCGAGCGGGTACGACGAACCAGCGGCGGTCTCGTGCGTCTGAACTGGCGGGAGGTCCGGGGAGGAGGGGAGCATGCGGAGCAGTCGCGGGGCGCTCCTGGCCCTCGTCCTCGCCGTGGTGGTGGCCGGCGGGGTCGTCGCGTGGATCGCGCTCACCGGGCGGCCCGCGCCCAAGCCGGGCTGCACGGTGGTCATGGCCGACGGCTCGTCCTTCGACCTGACGGTCGAGCAGGCCCGCAACGCGGCCACGATCGCCGCCGTCGGTCGTCGCCTCGGCATGCCGGACCACGCGGTCACGGTCGCGCTGGCCACCGCGATCCAGGAGTCGCGGCTGCGGAACCTGCCCGGCGGCGACCGCGATTCGGCCGGCTTGTTCCAGCAGCGGCCCAGCCAGGGGTGGGGTGACTACGAGGAGGTCACCGACCCGGTGTACGCGGCGACGGCGTTCTACGAGCGGCTGCGGGACCAGCCCGGGTGGGCGGACCTGACGGTGACGCAGGCGGCGCAGCTGGTGCAGCGGTCGGCGTTCCCGGAGGCCTACGCGCAGTGGGAGACGGAGGCCGCGGCGGCGGCGGGGGCGCTGACCGGGGCCAAGCCGGGCGCGCTGACCTGCGCGAACCTCTCCCCCGGCGCGCCGGAGGCGAACATCGCGGCGGTCGCCGGGGCCGAGCTGGGCACCGCGACCCTGAGCGGACCGCACCCGGCGGCCGAGGGCTGGGCGTTCGCGACCTGGCTGGTCGCCAACGCCACGCGCTTCGGCCTGGACGGCGTCACGTTCGACGGCGTGACCTGGACGGCGGACTCGGGCGCCTGGACGACCACCGGTCCCCGCGACGGCGTGCTCAGCCTGCACCGCGCCGGCGCCGGGTGAAACTACGATCGTCGCGTGACCGACGACCTCCTCCCCCGCGCCGCGGCGATGGGCCGGGACTTCCGCGCCGGGCTGGACGAGCGCCCGGTGTTCCCCCGCGACCTGGATCCGGACGCGGTCCGCGCCGCGCTCGGCGAGCTGCCGGACGGGCCCGCCGACCCCGCGGCCGTGCTCGACCAGCTGCGTGATGCCGTCGAGCCCGCGCTGGTCGCGAGCGCCGGGCCGCGGTACTTCGGGTTCGTCATCGGCGGGTCGCTGGAGGCCGCGGCGGCGGCCGACGTGCTCACCACGGCGTGGGACCAGAACGGCTTCAACGCGCTCACCTCACCGGCCGCCGCGCTCGTCGAGGAGGTCGCGGGCGGGTGGCTGAAGGAGCTGCTCGGGCTGCCGCCCACCGCGTCGTTCGGGTTCGTCACCGGCGCTCAGGGCGGCAACACGGTGGGACTGGCCGCTGCCCGGCACGCCGTGCTGGAGCGCCACGGCTGGGACGTCGAGCGGCAGGGCTTGCACGGCGCGCCGCGGGTGCGGATCGTCGCGGGCAGCGGACGGCACGCGACGATCGACCGGGCCCTGCGCCTGCTCGGCTTCGGCACGGACGCGCTCGCCGAGGTGCCGACCGCCGCGTCCGGTTCGATCGACGTCGCGGCGCTGGCCGACGCACTGTCCACATCGGATGCGCCGACGATCGTGTGCCTGCAGGCAGGCGAGGTCAACACCGGCGCGTTCGACGACTTCCGCACCGCGATCGCCGCCGCCCACGCGCGCGGGGCGTGGGTGCACGTCGACGGCGCCTTCGGGTTGTGGGCGGCGGCGAGCCCGCGGTTGCGGCACCTCACCGACGGCGTGGCGGAAGCCGATTCCTGGGCGACCGACGGTCACAAGTGGCTCAACGTGCCCTACGACAGCGGCTACGCGTTCTGCGCGCACCCCGCCGCGCACGCGGCCGCGACCTCCTACACCGCCGCCTACCTCGTCGGCGACCGGCCGGAGGCGCTGCGTTCCCCCGGTGACTTCGTGCCGGACTCCTCGCGCCGTGCCCGCGGCTTCACCACGTGGGCGGCGCTGCGGCAACTGGGCCGCGCGGGCGTCGCGGAACTCGTCGAGCGGTCCTGCGCCCTCGCGCGCCGGTTCGCCGCGCGGCTGTCCGAGGCCGGGGCCGAGGTGGTCAACGACGTCGTCCTCAACCAGGTCCTCGTCGGCTTCGGGGACCACACGCCGCAGGTACTGGAGGCCGTGCAGCGGTCCGGCGAGTGCTGGATGGGCGGCACGGTCTGGCGGGGCAGGCGGCTGATGCGCGTCTCGGTGTCGAACTGGCGCACCACGGAGGCCGACGTCGACCGCAGCGTGGCCGCGATCCTCGCCGCCTGGCGGGAGGTTCAGGGACGCTGAGCGAGCACGCCGAACATCGTCACGGACAGGTGGAAATCCCCGCGCGCGGCGCCGTCGGCGAGCTCGGCGAGCAGCCGTTCGCCCTGCTCGCCGGTGACGACGCCGTTGCCGACAGCGTGCTCGACCATCATCGGCAGCAGCGTGTCGCGGACCGACTCGTGGTCGGAGATCAGGGCCTGTGAGCCGCGGTCGGCGATCGTCAACCCGGCCGCGCTGAGCCAGCCCGCGAGCTTGCGCCCGGCGGCCGGTTCGGCGGTCTGCGTGAGCATGCCGGCCAGCACGGCCCGCGCCGTGTCCGGGTCGCCGGGGTGGATGATGCCGGTGGCCCAGTCGGTGTCGATCAGCGCCACACGCCCGCCGGGGCGCAGGACCCGCACGATCTCGGCGACCGCGGCGGCCGGGTCGGTCAGGTGCTGGAAGACGCGCTCGCACAGCACGGCGTCGAAGGTCGCATCCGCGAAGGGCAACGCGGAGACGTCGCCGGGCACGAAGCGCGCGGACGATCCGGCGGCCCGCTCCCTGGCGAGCGCGAGCATGGCTTCGTTGGGGTCGAGCCCGACGGCCTCGCCGTCCGGTCCCGCCGCGGCCGCGAGCACCTGCACCTCGGAGCCGGTGCCGCAGCCGATTTCCAGCGCGCGCTCGCCCGGCCGGACGGCCAGGGCCTCGTGCGCCCACGCACGCAACCGCCGCACGCCCGGCGTCGCGGCCTGCAGGTCGAGGATCTCGGCCTGCCGCGCGACCACGGCCGGGTCGATCCGGTCGGCTCGGAAGGAGATGTCGGTGTCCGCCACGAGCGCGGATGCTAGTCCGATGTGACGACCGCCACGACCAGATTCCGTAATTCGTAGCTGTCGATCTCGGCTTTCACGGTGACCCGGGGCGGGCTCACCATGCGCAGGCCGGGCAGGGCGAACAGGCGGCTGAGGAAGACGTCGGTCTCCAGGATCGCGACGTGTGCTCCGGGGCACTTGTGCGCGCCGTCGCCGAAGGACAACCCCGGCGCCTCGCACGGCTCGAGGTTGGCCGCGTCTATCCGCACCTCGACGAGCTCGCCGGGCGGGATGGTGTCCTCGTCGAGCCGGAGCGGCGCGGTGGTGCGCCGTTTCAGCCCGCCGATGACCGGTTCGGTGCGCAGGATCTCGTGCAGCAGGCCGATCCGCTCGTCCTCGTCCGCTTCGCGGTAGCGGGCGCGCAGGGCGTCGTCGGTGAACAGGTGCCAGGCCGCGACGGACACGAATTCGCGGGTGGTGACCATGCCCGCGGCGGCGAAGGTGAGGCACTCGCCGAGGATTTCGCCCGCCGAGCAGCCCTCGTCGAGCAGGTGGGAGATGAGGTCGTCGCGGCGGTTGCGGCGCCGGGCGCGCACGGCCGGGCGGACGTCGGCGACGTAGATGGCGAGCCAGTTGCGCATCTGGCGGAAGAACCAGCGGATCCCGGTCAGGCTGGTGAACCCGGGCCGCCCGAACTCCTCGGGGAAGAACCGGTCCAGGCGGTGCTGGATGCCCGGCCTGCTCTCGGTGAGGCCGACGACCTCGGAGGCGACGCCGATCGCGAGACCGAAGGCCAGGTCCGGCAGTTCGGCGCGGCCGCTCCGGGTCAGCCGCGCCAGTTGCTCGTCGGCGATGCGGGCCATCAGGTCGCGGTAGTGCTCGCTGACGCGGCGGGGCGTGAAGAAGCGGGCCGTCTGGCGGCGATGTTCGCGGTGTTCCGGGCCGTCGCGGTAGAGCACGGGACGGCGGAACCGCGCCGGCAGCTTGTCGACCGTCTCGATGCCGAGGCCGGCCTGCACGGTTCCGCCGCTGCGCAGCACCGCGCGGGCCTGCTCGTAGCCCGTCACCCGCCAGGTCCCGTCCGGACCGCGGCGCACCGGGCAGCCGTCCCCGGCCGGGCCGCGGTCGATCTTCCGCCCGCCCACGGGATCAAGACAACACGACCGGCCGGGCGGCCGACAGGGCCGCCCGGCGCAGTCAGTGGTGGTACTGGTGGACGACCGCGTGCCCCTTGCCGCGCCCGATCATCCACTTGTTCACCGGTGTGGTCAGCACGAACGCCACGACCAGCGAGAACGCCAGCGCGCCCCAGAACAGGCCGTTGCCGAGGCCGGCGTCCATGGCTCCCGGCACCGTGACCATGACCAGGTTGTCCAGGATCTCCATCACGGCGATCGAGACGGTGTCGGCGGCGAGTGCGACCTTCAGCGCGGCCCGGAAGGGCACGCCTGCCTTGAGCACGCCGCGCATGGTGAGCGCGTACCCGAAAACGAACGCGAGCGCCACGGCGAGCGCGACGGTGGCGACGCCGTGCAGCCCGAGCGCGGTGCCGATGACCATGCCGAGCACCTCGCCGATGGCGCAGCCGGTGAGGCAGTGCAGGGTGGCCTGCGCCGCGGCGGCCCAGGTGGCCGGCGGGCGGTGCCCGGCGTGCTCCGCGTGCCCCGTGTGCTGGTGCGTCGAGTGGTCCATGTCGTTCCCTCCGTTCAATACCCCTAGGGGGTATCACTGGAGTGAAGATAACCCTCTTGTCCGGATCGCGCAACAATGTACGGGTGGAACCGATGAAGATCGCGGAGCTGGACGGCCGCCGGATCACCGACCTGGCCTCGTTCCACCAGCAGGCGTCCGAGTTGCTCGACTTCGGCCCGTACTACGGACGCAACTTCAACGCCCTCTGGGATCGCCTCAGCCGGGACGTCGAGCGACCGGTGCGGATCCGGTGGCTGCACGCGTCCACGAGCCGCGCTGCGCTCGGCAAGGCCACCTTCGCGAAGATCGTCGACATCTTCGAGCGCGCCGCACGGGAAGACCGCGAATACAACGCGCTGCACAGGCTGGAGTTCGAGCTGATCGACCCCTGACCACGCGCGATCACCTCCGCGCGGCGCGCACCGACTGGACGATCACCGCGAGCACCGCCAGCCCGCCCACGGCGAACCCGTAGACGATCGCGGTCGGCCGCAACCCGGCCGACGTCGCCGCGAAGCCGGCGATCACCGCCGGGATGCTGAACGCGAGGTAGGCCACGACGTAGACCACCGCGAACAGCTCGCCCCGTTCGGCCGGCGCGGCGAGCCGCGCGAGCGTGCCGAAGCTGGCCAGCGCCGACGCCCCGAACCCGACCCCGGACACGACCGTCCCGGCGGCGGCGAGCGCGAGGACGTCCGCCAGCACGCCCGCGAGGGTGATGCCCATGCCGACCGCCAGCAACGCGGCGCCGGCCTGCAGCACCGCGCCGACCTGGGCCCTTCGCAGCAGCAGCGAGGTCAGCGCGCCCGTTCCGCACAGCAGGGTCACGACGAGCCCGCCGACGAGGTGGTTGGACATTCCGAACAACCCGGCCGCCACCGACGGCCCGAGCGACAGGTAGAGACCGCCGAGAGCCCAGCTGGAGATCAGGATCGGCACCAGCGCGAACAGGTCCGGCCGCAGCCGCGCCGGGACGCCGAGCCGTGGGGTGAGCGAGGCCAGCGCGCCGGGGCGGCGGGCCGAGGTCTCGGGCAGGCCGGCGGTCAGCAGTAGCGCGACAACCATGCCGGCGAGCAGGAGCGCGTAGACGAGGTGCGTCGGGGCGGGCGCGAACTGGACGAGCGCGCCGCAGCCCAGGGCGCCGAGGGCGAGCCCGCTCGTCGGGGCGACGCTGCTGATCACGCCCGCGCGGCCAGGCGCGTGCGGCGGGTTCAGGTCGACCAGCGTCGCGCCGAGCACCGACATGGCCGCACCGGTGGCGACGCCCTGCACGACGCGCGCCGCGAACAGCGCGGAGACGTCCCCGGCGACCAGGAACAGCACGAGCGAGACGGCTTCCCCGACGATCGCCGCAGCCAGCACCGGCCGCCGCCCGACGTGGTCCGACAGTGCGCCGACGACCAGCAGCGACGCGATCAACCCCAGGACGTACACCGCGAACACCACGGTGAGCGTCATCGACGAGAAGCCCCATTCCTGCTGGTAGACGACGTAGAGCGGGGACGGGACACTGGAGGCGGCCATGAACAGCACGAAGATCACCGCGACCGCCGTGAACGCCACCGGGTGCGGCAACCGGGCTCTGGGACGTGCCGCGACGGCGACGGCGGGGGAACTCGACATCAGCACTCCTCGGAAAAGCAAAGATCGATGCGTTAGGACGACCATAGCGCAAACGCAGCGATCGATGCGATAATTTCTCCATGTCCGCCACCACCAGCACAACCCGTCCCGGCGGCCGGTCCGCGCGAGTGCGTGCCGCCGTGCACCGCGCCGTCGTGGAGTTCCTGGCCGAGAACCCCGCCGAGGCACTGACGCTGCCGTTGATCGCGACTCGCGCGGGCGTTCACCCGACCACGCTGTACCGGCGATGGGGGTCGGTCGCGGACTTGATGGCGGACGTGGCGAGCAGCCGGTTCAGCGGCGACATCGTCGTGCCGGACACCGGCTCGCTGCGCGAGGACCTGCAGCGGTGGGCGTCGGACGTGGCGACCGACCTCGCCGACCCGGACGTGTTGGCGATCATGCGGGCCGCGATCGGCTCAGGCCCGGATGGCGGCTGCGCGTGCACCGCGGACCGACACGCCCAGCTGACCGCGATCCTCGATCGCGAACGTTCCCGCGGCGGGACCGCGCCGGAGACCGCGCACGCCGCGGACGTCCTGCTCGGGCCGCTGTACTACCGGGCGATCTTCGCAGGTCAGCCCGCGGATCCCGGCTGGACGACCGAACTGGTCGACACGCTGCTGAAGTAATCCGCTTGCCGCTGATTACTCAGCCGAGTAACTTTTTACTCATGCAGGTAATCAATGAGGTGCAGCCGGACCTGGGCCTGAGCCCGGCCGAGGAGGCGCGCCGTTCGCAGATCATCGCGGCGACCCTGGCGACGATCTCGGAGCTGGGGTACCGCCGGACGTCGTTCGCCCGCATCAAGGAGCGTGCGGGGCTGAGCAGCACGCGGTTGATCGGCTACCACTTCGGCACGAAGGCGGGGCTGATGCAGGCGGTGGTGACGACGGCCATGAGCATCCGGGACAGGTACCTGGAGGAGCGGGCCGGCGACACGACCGACCGGGCCGCGATGCTGCGCGCGTTGATCGAAACGGAGGTCACGTTCGTCCGCGACCACCCCGAGTGTGTGCGGGTGCTGCGCGAGGTGGCCGCGAACGCGGACGACCCGGACGGCTGGCCGGTGGCGGGCCCGTTGCTGAGCGGTTTCCGGACGGGCCGCATCGAGCGGCTACTGACCCAGGGTCAGCGGGAGGGCGCCTTCGGCGAGTTCTCGGCCGAGGTCGCGGCCCGCACGATCGCGCAGAGCATCGACGGCGCGATCCAGGCCTACACCGAAAACCCGAACCTGGACCTGGAGTCCTACGGGCGGCAACTGGCCGACTTCTTCGAACAGGCCGTGGCGGCGAAGAGCTGAGGGGCTCCCGTTTCGCGGGCCACCCCGGGACCCGCGAACGGACCTCGCCGCGCCGGCCCGCCCAGTCCCGCAATTTCACCCCGGCAAGCCCCCAGTGCCGGTGTCACAACCGGGACGACCTTGCCCCTACCCGCTCACGAAATTCCGCCACGGACCGCCACCCCCGCGCCGAGACTGGCCACCGCCGCGAGCACTGTCCCCAACCCCAGCCGCGTCAGGGCAACTGGCACAACGCCGACTCCCCCATCCGATCCGGCACCTAAGCCCAACTCCCGTCGCACCCAGCCCTCAAAACGACCGCCAGCACCGCAAGGCGTTCGCCAAACGCCCGCCGCGTCAGGGTCGCAACCCGGACAACGCCGTCTCCACCACCTGGTCCGCGAACTCCACCGTGAGCGGCCCGCGCTGCATCCACCGCACCGTCACCGGCCCCCAGATCACGTCCACCGCCACATCCAGGTCCACATCGGACAGCTGCCCGGCTTCCACCGCCTTGCGCAGCCGCTCCTTCTTCAGCTCCCGCACCGGCTCGTCGAGCCGCTCCGCGTACATCCGCGCCAGCTCCGGATCGTGCATGATCTCCGAGCTGAGCGCGCGCATCGTGAGGTCGAAGCGCTCGTCGGCCAGCTCCTTGACCGTCGCGCGCAGCACCGTCTTCAGATCCGCCTCCAGGTCACCGGTGTCGGGCAGCCCGCCACCGTCCCC
Source organism: Amycolatopsis thermoflava N1165 (assembly GCF_000473265.1). Lineage (NCBI taxonomy): Bacteria > Bacillati > Actinomycetota > Actinomycetes > Pseudonocardiales > Pseudonocardiaceae > Amycolatopsis > Amycolatopsis thermoflava. The sequence goes on along the minus strand of NZ_KI421511.1, from coordinate 8,563,158 downwards.
TTCGGACAGCATCAGGAACGCGTCCAGCAGCACCGCCCCCTTCGAGGGCCACCAGCGGTAGATCGTCTGCTTCCCGACGCCCGCTCGCGCGGCGATCCCTTCGATGCTCAGCTTCGCGTACCCGACTTCACCCACCAATTCGAACGCGGCAGCCAGGATCGCCTGCCGCGAGCTCTCGTTGCGACGACTCGCATCTGGCACGTCCCCACACTACCACAGACCAAGACGAGACGGTCCGTCTTGACACCTGGCGACTCGAGACGCTACGGTTCGTCTCACAGCGAAAGGAGCCCAGATGACCACCACCTCCCCTTCCCGCGTCTGGTTCATCACCGGTGCGAGCCGCGGCCTCGGCCGCGCCTTCACCGAAGCCGCCCTCGATCGCGGTGACCGGGTGGTCGCGGCCTCCCGCACCATCACCGCCGAGGCGACCGACCGGCTGCTGCCCGTCCAGCTCGACGTCACCCGGCGGGAGGACGTGTTCCGGGTCGTCGAGCAGGCCGTCGACCACTTCGGTCGCCTCGACGTCGTGGTCAACAACGCGGGCACCCTGTCCATGGGCATGGTCGAGGAGTTCACCGAGGACGAGGCCAGAGCGGCGATGGAGACGAACTTCTTCGGCGCGCTCTGGGTGAGCCAGGCTGTGCTACCGGTGATGCGGCGCCGGCGGTCCGGTCGCATCCTGCAGATTTCGAGCATCGCCGCGCTGGGCGGGTTCCCGATGACGGGTCTCTACAGCGCGAGCAAGTTCGCCCTGGAGGGCATGAGCGAGGCGCTGGCCAAGGAGGCGGCCTCGTTCGGCGTCAAGGTCAGCATCGTGCAGCCCGGCGGCTACTGGACCGACCTCTACACCGCACCCGCGATGGCCTCGCCGGTCGACGCCTACGCACCGCTGCGGCAGGAGATGGAGCAGCAGTGGACCGAGGGTTCGGTGGACAGCGATCCCGCGCTCGCCGCGGAGGCGCTGCTGAAACTCGCGGACAGCGAGGATCCGCCGTTGCGCCTGCTGCTCGGCAGCATGGTCTACGACCTGGCGCACGACCTCACGCGGCAGCGCCTGGACGGCTGGGCGGACTGGGAGGAGGTGAGCCGCGCGGCCGAGAAGGCGATTCCGATGCCGGTCACACCAGGAACGTGAACAGGGGGCTGTCCGGCGGGACGCGCTCGATGCGGTGCGGACCGGCCGCCATCCGCTTCATCATCGGTTCGAGGTTGTCCGGCGAGCCCAGCTCGATGCCGACCAGAGCCGGGCCGGTCTCGCGGTTGTTGCGCTTGACGTACTCGAACAGCGTGATGTCGTCGTCGGGGCCGAGCACGTCGTCGAGGAAGCGGCGGAGCGCGCCAGGCTCCTGCGGGAACTCGACGAGGAAGTAGTGCTTGCGCCCCTCGAAGATCAGGGCCCGCTCGACGATCTCGGCGTAGCGGCTGACGTCGTTGTTGCCGCCGGAGACGATGCACAGCACGGTCGAGCCCGGCTCCAGGTCGAGGTCCAGCCCGAGCGCTGCCGGTGACAACGCGCCGGCGGGCTCGGCGATGATGCCGTCGGACTGGTAGAGGTCGAGCATCTCGACGCAGATCTTGCCCTCGGGCACGGCGATCATGCTCGGTCGGCGTTCGGCGGCGAGGGCGTAGGTGTGCTGCCCGACGAGCCGGACGGCGGCGCCGTCGACGAACGGGTCGATGGTCTCCATGGCGACGGGGCCGCCGTGCTCGAGTGCGAGAGCCATGCTGGCCGCGCCCTGCGGCTCGGCGCCGATCACCCGCACCTCGGGGTGGGTCTCGCGGAGCCAGGCGAGGGTTCCGGCGAGCAGGCCGCCGCCACCGACCGGCACGATCACGACGTCGGGGGCGCGGCCCAGCTGCTCGATGGCCTCCTTGACGACGGTGCCCTGCCCGGCGATCGTGCGCGGATCGTCGAACGCGGGGATCATCGTCGTGCCCGTGCTCGCCGCGTACTCCTGCGCGGCGGCGGCAGCGTCGTCGTAGGTGTCGCCGTGCATCACGATCTGCACGTGCTCACCACCCAGCCGGGCAACGCGGTCCCGCTTCTGCCGGGGGGTGGTGCGCGGCAAGTAGACGCGGGCGAGGACCCCGAGGGCGGCTGAGGCGAACGCCACACCCTGGCCGTGGTTGCCTGCGCTCGCGCACACGACGCCGCGGGCGCGCTCCTCCGGTGAGAGCTGGCTCACCAGGTTGTAGGCGCCACGGCCTTTGTAGGAGCGGACGGCGGACAGGTCCTCGCGCTTGAGCCAGACGTCCACGCCGTGCTGCAGCGAAAGCCGTTCGTTGCGGTGCAGTGGCGTCGGCTGGATGACCCCGGCGAACCGGGCGGCCGCCATCGCCACGTCGGCCGCCCGCACGGGGTCGGGCCCGTTACCCACGACTTGGTTCCTCCTGTCGGCGTAGACGTCATTCGTACCAAAGCCGTGCCGGGTGCCCGCACCCGGAGCGGCCGGTGCCAGATAATGCGTGCCGTGGGTGCCGAGCGGGGACAACTGGTGGAGGAGTACGGCCCGGCGTGGTCGCCGGGACCGTTCGAGCGCGGCACCGACGGGCCGCACGTCGTCCTCGCCGGCGTCGACGGCTCCCCCAGCGCGTCCCGGGCGGGCGCCTACGCGGCCGGGCTGGCGCGGCGGCAGCGGTCGCGGCTGGTGCTGGTGTACGTGCTGGCGCCGACGGCGTGGACCGGCATGGCGAGCGGCTACCTCGCGGCAGCCCAGGAGCAGGCCTACGAAGCGACGATCGACGAGATGCGCGGACCGATCCGCAATCTGGCCGACGAGGCCCGCCTGCCCATCACGTTCATCGTCCGCCGCGGCGACGCCTTCACGGAACTCCGCCGCGCGGCGGTCGAGCTGCACGCCGACCTCGTCGTGGTGGGCGCGTCGGAGAGCCGGGGCCACCGGATCGTCGGCTCGGTGGCGAACCGCCTCGTGCGATCCGGCCTGTGGCCGGTGACAGTGGTGCCCTGACCACTGCTTGTGGCGCCCGATGCGCTGTCGCCGGCCAGGCACCCTCACCACAGCCCACGAGGCCGGCCATTTTCCGGCCGCGATCCGCGACGCCCCCTCTGCGCAGCCCCGGCACCGACCACTTTCCGACAGCGATCGCGACGCCCACCACCCACACGATTCAGCACGCGGTCAAAGCCATTTCGGTACGGCCCCCACCCTCATGTGAAGCCACCCCAACCGATCACGGCCCGCCTGCGGTCGGCAACACCTAGCCAACCCGCGCGAGCAGCCAACCCGCGCGAGCAACCACCCACGCGAGCAGCCATCCCCCGCGAACAGCCAACCCGCCCGAGCAACCATCCCCCGCGAGCAACCATCCCGCCCGAGCAGCCGTCTCGCGCGAGCAGTGACCCGGCGCGAACAGCCCTCTACCGCGGCCCCGGCCGCGCGGGCAGCTCGACCACTCACGAACGCGCGATGCGGTCCAGCGCCTGCTCGAACAACCCGACCGCCGCCGCGTGGAGGCGGTCTCCGATGGCGCGTGGCGCCTTGCCGGCGCAGGCACGCGCGTGCGTGCCTTCCAGCACGATGCCCAGCTTGAAGCACGCCAGCACCGCGTACCAGGCGAGTCCCGAGGTGTCCCGTCCGGAGCTGGCGGCGTAGCGGGCCACGATCTCCTCCTCGGTGGCGAGGTCGCCGGCTGTGGCGAGGCCGCTCCATCCGAGCATCGGGCGGGTGCCGGGCCACGTGGCCAGCAGCCAGCCGAGGTCGAGGAGCGGGTCGCCGATCGTGCTCATCTCCCAGTCCACGATGGCCGCGACCGTGGCGCCCCGGCGGTCGAACAGGACGTTCGCGAGGTGGTAGTCGCCGTGGAGGATGCCTGGCGACCACCGCTGGGGCACACATTGCGCGAGCCAGTCGGCGACCGCCTCCACGCCCGGCAGGCTCGGCCCGGGGTAACCGTCGTGGCCCGCGTAGGAATCGAGCTCCGCGAGCCACCGCGGCACCTGGCGTTCGAGGAACCCCTGTGGGCGACCGAAATCCGCCAGGCCGGCCCGCTCGTGGTCGACTTCGCTCAGCGCCGCCAGCGCGTCGGCCATCGCCAGCCCCATCTCGTGCCGCAGCTCGGGGCGGGCGGCGTGCGGCTCGGGCAGTTCGACGGTCGCGTTGAACCCGTCCACCGGCTCCATCAGGTAGAAGACCGCGCCGGGCAGGACGGTCTCCTCCGGGCAGGCCGCGATCAGCTCCGGGTGCGGCACCGCGGTGCCCGACAGCGCGGCGAGCACCCGCATCTCCCGGCGCAGCACGTCGTTGCTGCGCGCCCGCCGGTGCCGGGGACCGCTGCGCAGGACGTAGGCCCGGCCGCCACGGCGGAACGAAACCATCAGGTTCTGAGTGCCACCGGCGATCGGCGCGAGGTCATCGACGGGCCCGCCCGGCAGCCCTTGGCGGTCCATCCACGCGCCGAGCGCGCGCAACTCCCCCGGCGACAGGATCTCGGCCTCCGGCATCGGGCCCCCTCTCCGCTCCTGATGCAACATGGCAGAAGCACCCGGGCCAGGGAAGCCCAGAAGATTCCGGCGGAGCGACGGCCCTCTGCCTCGCCGGAGGCACCCCCGGCCTCCGCCGCCAGGCCCCCGCGTGGTCCTTGGCTGGTGCTCAGCTCGGGCAAGCAGCCTCGCAGGACGCCCGACCCGCACCTCCTGCCGCTGCGCGCGAGGACCGCCAGTGGCCACGGCTGAGACCCAGGGCTGCCGGTTGGCATTGCGGGAAGGCGCGGATGGTCGCAAGACCGGCGGGCCAGCGGCATACGAGCCCACCACGGCCGAACCGGGCGCCGCCAACGGCCCCAGCTGCGGCCAAGCACCACCGAGCCGCAGTAGCCGCGCGAGTGATCGCAGACCGGCGGGCCAGCGGCACGCGAGCCCACCACGGCGGCCGAACCGGGGGCGCCAATGACCGCGACTGCGGCCAAGGGCCACCAGGCGGCAGTAGCGGCGCGAGTGATCACGTCGCAGACCGGCAGGCCAACGGCACGCCAGCCCGCCACGGCCGAACCGCGCGCCGCCAACGGCCACGGCCACGCACCACCGAGCGGCAGCAGCCGCGCGAGTGATCGCAGACCGGCAGGCCAGCAGCACACGAACCCACCACAGCCGAACCAGGCGCCGCCGACGGCCACGGCCGCGGCCAAGCACCACCGAGCCGCAGCAGCCGCGCGAGTGACCACCGCAGACCGGCGGCCCGGGGCTGCCGGCCGGCAATAGCGGGAGTTCGCGGCACAGGCGTGACCGGCGGCCTCGCGCCTCAAGCCAGCGTGCTGAAGAACTTGCGCACGTCCTCGACGAACAGGTCGGGCACCTCCATCGCCGCGAAGTGGCCGCCTCTGTCGAACTCGCTCCAGTGGCGGATGTCGAACCGCTGTTCGGCGACTGCGCGCACCGACAGGGTGATGTCGTGCGCGAAGACCGCCACCCCGACCGGCGCCGGGCACGGGCGGCCTGCCTGGGCGACGTACGTACTCTCCTTCGCCAGGCGGGCGGCCGAACCCGCGGTGCCGGTCAGCCAGTACAGCATCACGTCCGTCAGCAGGCGGTCGTCCGGGATGCGCGACTCCGGGTCGGTCCACTTCGCGAACCGCTCGGCTATCCACGCCAGCTGCCCGACCGGGGAATCGGTCAGGGCGTACGCGATCGTCTGCGGCGTGGTCATGTGCAGGACCTGGTAGCCGGGCCGGTTCGCGGCGTACGCCTTCGTGTGGGCGAGCCTGCGTTGATCCTCTTCGGACAGTCCGGCGATCCCGTCGGACGGCGGCAGTGTCGGCAGGTAGTTCAGGTGCACACCCACCACCTGGTCCGGCGCGGCGGCGGCGAGCTGCTGCGAGATCGCCGAGCCGAAATCGCCGCCCTGGGCGCCGTACCGCTCGTACCCCAGCCGGCGCATCAGCTCGGCCCAGGCGCGCGCCACCCGCGCCACGTCCCAGCCCCGCTCGGCCGTCCGCCCCGAGAAGCCGAAACCCGGGATCGACGGGATCACCAGATGGAAGTCGCGTGACAGCGGCCCGATCACGTCCAGGAACTCGACGACCGAACCGGGCCAGCCGTGCGTCACGACCAGCGGCAGAGCGTCCGCCCGCGGCGAGCGCACGTGCAGGTAGTGCACGGTCTGCCCGTCGATCTCGTCGGTGAACTGCGGGAACGAATTCAACAGTGCCTCCTGGGCGCGCCAGTCGTAACCGTCGCGCCAGCGGCCGGCCAGCTCGCGGACCCGGGCGAGCGGGATGCCGTAGTCCCAGCCCGCGCCGGGCAGCTCGTCGAGCCAGCGCACGCGGTCCAGGCGGGCGGCGAGGTCGTCGAGGGCGGACTGCGGGATGTCGATGCGGAAGGGTTTCTCGGTCATGCCCAGAACGTTAGACGCCCAAACGTTAGTCAGTCAAATGATTCGCCGGGCGAACGTTTCGGTTAGACTCCCGATCATGGAGACCACCGCCCCCGAGCGCCTGCGTGCCCTCCCCAGCTGGCTGCTCACGCAGACCGCGCACCACGCGCACCGGCTCGTCACCGAGGGCCTGTCCGAGGCCGGCGCCCGCGGCTACCACTACCGCCTGCTGGCCGCGCTGGAGGAGTCCGGGCCGACGAGCCAGGCCACACTGGGCCGCCGCAGCGCGATCCACCTCTCCGACCTGGTGGCGACCATCAACGAACTGGCCGACCGCGACCTGGTCAGCCGGGAGCCGGACCCGGCCGACCGCAGGCGCAACGTCATCACGATCACCCCCGCCGGCCGCAGGCAGCTCAAGCGCCTCGACAAGCAGATCGCGCGCATCCAGGACGACCTGCTCGCCCCGCTGAGCGGCGCGGAACGGGAGCAGCTGACCGCCCTGTTGTCCCGGCTGCTGCGCCACCACACCGAGGGCGCGTAACCTGACTGGCAGATTGAGACTGCGGTCACAACTTGCGCGGTTTCAGCAACACTCGCCCGGGTAGTCTCACTCGACCGTTGAGCAGACAGCGGAGGGAGCCCGCGTGACCGACTTCTGGATCGACCATGCCCTGCAACGGGTGCTGAACCACCCCACCGACATACGCACCCTGCGGGAGTCGGCCGCGACCTTCCTCGACGGCTGCACGGTGGAGACGGTCACCGACGCGCTGCTCGTCATCGACGCCCTGGCCAGCACGGCCTACGAACAGGGCTGCCTGCCCGCCACGATCCGGCTCGTGCGCGAGGGCACCGAAGCCGGCTGGCTGCGGATCTCGCTGTCCGCGCCCGGCGTCGAGCTGCCGTCCCCGGACAGCGGCTTCGGCACCGGCCTGCACGTCCTGACCACCTGCGCGGCCATGTGGGGCCGCAGCGGCGACGGGGACCGTACCGCTCTCTGGGCGCATCTGCCGCTCGTGGCTGCCGTACCGGCCGCACTTCACGTAGCGTTTACACATGGAGTCGCCCCTGATCACCGACCGGCTGGTCATCCGTGACTGGACGGCCGACGACGCCGAGGCCGCCTTCGCGATCTACGGCTCGGAAGAGGTCACACACTGGCTGACCCCGGTGATGGACCGGGTCGGCGATGTCGCCGCGATGCGCGCGGTGCTGCAGGCCTGGCACGAGGCCCAGCCGAACCTGCCGCCGCCGCGCGGCCGCTGGGCCATGGAACGCCGGGAGAACGGCCAGGTCATCGGCGGCCTGGCCATCCGCCTGCTGCCGCCCTACGAGGAGGACCTCGAGCTCAGCTGGCAGCTGCACCCCGACGCGTGGGGGCATGGCTACGCCACCGAAGGCAGCCAGGCACTGATCCGGTGGGCGTTCACCCAGGACACCGACGAGCTGTTCGCCGTCGCGCGACCGAACAACGTTCGGGCGATCGCGACGGCGAAACGGCTCGGCATGCAGTGGGTCGGCGAGACCACCAAGTACTACGACCTGCGCCTGCAGGTCTACCGCATCCGCCCCGGCGACCTCGACGACGCGCCGGGGACTTGACCACCGGACCGGCCGCGCGGTTCACTGGCTGACGGGTCGACGTCGCCGCAAAACCGAACGGGATTCTGCCGGGTCTGACAACCGACCCGCAGGCAATCCGGAATGACCGGCGGAATCCGGGCAGGCCGGACAGAACGACGTTCGGAAGGTGGGCAGCCGATGAGCTTCAACCTGGCGATCATGCTGCGGGAGTCCGCGACGGCCACGCCGGGCAAGGACTTCCTGCGCTTCCCGTCGGGTGCGATGACCTACGCCGAGGTCGACGAGCGCTCCGGCCGGGTCGCCGTCGCCCTGCGCGAAGCCCGCCTGCGGCCCGGGGACAAGGTCGCCGTGCAGCTCGCCAACGTGCCCGAGTTCGTGATCGCCTACTTCGGCATCCTCAAGGCGGGCCTGACGATGGTCCCGCTCAACCCGCTGCTCAAGGCCGCCGAGATCGCCTACCACCTGGACGACTCCGACGCGCGCATGATCATCGCCCACGCCGCGGGCGCGCCCGAAGTCACCACGGCGCTCAAGGAGGTCCCGGACGTCCGCGCGGTGGTCGTCGGCGACCTGGACGCTGGCACCTGGCCGGAGGGGACGCTGTCCTTCCCGGTGCTGCTGGAGCCCGCGGACGACGGCGACATCTTCCCCGGCGCGGCGGACGACACGGCCGTGCTGCTCTACACCAGCGGCACCACCGGCCGCCCCAAGGGCGCCGAACTGTCCCACTTCCAGCTCTACATGACCTGCACCCTGGGCAGCGAGCGATTCGGCGCGGAACCCGAGGACGTCGCGCTGGCCGTGCTGCCGTTCTTCCACGTCTACGGCCTGTCGAGCATTCTCAACGCCTCGGCCCGGCACGGGCGCACGATCTCGGTGGTGCCGCGGTTCGAGGTGCCCGCGGTGCTGGAGGCGATCCAGCGGGACCGGGTCACGATCATGGCCGGCGTGCCCACGATGTACCACGCGCTGGCCTACGCCGACACCACCGGCTACGACACCAGCAGCCTGCGGATCGGCAGCTCCGGCGGCGCGGCGATCCCGGAGGAGGTGCTGCGCCGCTTCGAGGAGAAGTACGGGATCCCGGTGCTGGAGGGGTACGGGCTGTCCGAGTCGGCGTCGACCACGACGGTCAACCCGGGCGCGGACAACCGCAAGATCCTCTCGATCGGCAAGCCGATCTGGGGCGTGGAACTGCGGATCGTCGACGACCAGGACCGCCCGCTGCCGTCCGGGCAGGTGGGCGAGATCGTGCTGCGCGGGCACAACATCACGAAGGGTTACTACAAGCGGCCGCAGGAGACCGCGGAGGCGTTCCGCGGCGGCTGGTTCCACACCGGCGACCTCGGCTACGTCGACTCCGACGGGTTCGTGTTCATCGTGGACCGCAAGAAGGACCTGATCATCCGCGGCGGGTTCAACGTCTACCCGCGCGAGGTGGAGGAGCTGCTGTACCGGCACCCGGCGGTCGGCGAGGCGGCGGTGATCGGCGAGCCGGACGAGCGGCTCGGCGAGGAGGTCGTCGCGGTGGTCTCGCTCAAGCCGGGCGCGAGCGCCGAGCCGGACGAGATCGTGGCGTGGGCGAAGGAGCGCATCGCCGCGTACAAGTACCCGCGGCGGGTGCGGATCGTCGATGAGCTGCCGAAGGGCGCGACGGGCAAGATCGCGAAGCTGGAGTTGCGGGCGCGTCTGCGAGGATGACGTCATGCGGTACGACGTCAACACCTCGATCCTGTTCACCGAGCTGGCGCCGGAGCGCCGTCCGGCCGCGGCGGCGGCGGCCGGGTTCGCGGGTGTGGAGTCGTGGTGGCCGTTCGACGGCGTGCCCGGGGACAGCGAGGTCGACCGGTTCGTCGCGTCCATCGCCGACGCCGGGGTCGAGCTGGTGTCGCTGAACGTGCCGCACGGCGATCTCGCCGCGGGCGAGCGGGGGCTGGCCGGGTTCGCCTCACGGACGGCCGAGTTCCGCGAAGGCGTGGACGTCGCGGCTGGGATCGCGGAGCGGCTCGGGTGCTCGCGGTTCAACGTCCTGCCCGGCAACCGGACCGGCGCCTCGCGGGACGTGCTGCTGGACAACCTCGCCTTCGCCGCAGACCGGCTGCCGGGCACGGTGTTGCTGGAACCGCTCAGCGGCGCGCCGGACTACCCGCTACTGCGCGCCGCCGACGCGCTCGCGCTCGCGGACGAGGTCGGGGCGGACAACATCGCGCTGCTGACGGACGTCTACCACCTGGGCAGCAACGGCGACGACCTGGACGCGCTCCTCACGCCGCCACTGCTGGAGCGCACCGGGCACGTCCAGGTGGCCGACGCGCCGGGACGGCACGAGCCGGGCACCGGCACGCTCGGGGTGACCGCCTGGCTGGACCGGCTGGCCGCCACCGGGTACGACGGCTGGGTGGGCCTGGAGTACGTGCCAACAGGGTCCACTGTGGATAGTCTCGGGTGGCTGTCCCGGCGCTGAGGGCCGCCTTGCCGGGCCACGCCAGTGGGCCCGACGAGTCCACAGCGGACAGCTTCGGCTGGCCGTCCCGCCGCTAGTGGCCTGAGTCGTTAATTCAGTGCCAGGCCAGGTTGTGGCGATGCCGGGTCTGAAGCTGGTGCCACTGGCCCTGTCCGACGATGAACGTCGCACGCTGGAGGGGTGGACCCGGCGCAGGACGACCGCGCAGGCGCTGGCGTTGCGGGCCCGGATCGTACTGGCCTGCGCCGAGGGCGGAACGCGACGCACTGGTCGACCCGGTCGCCGGCGGCGCAGACCGGGATGACACAGTCGGCGGTCTCACGGATCTGGCGGGCGTTCGGCCTCAAACCGCACCAGGTGGACACGTTCAAGATCAGCAAGGATCCGGTGTTCGTGGACAAGGTCCGCGACGTGGTCGGGCTGTATCTGGATCCGCCCGCGAAGGCGGTGGTGCTGTGCGTTGACGAATCGATGGTGCGCAGGAACCCGAGGAATTCCAGCTGGCTCAACCTCGTCGAACGATTCTTCGCCGAGATCACCGTCAAACTGCTCCGCCGCGGCGTCCACCGCCGACCAGATCCCCGACTCCCTCGCCGCCTACTGCCGACGAACTAACGACTCAGGACACTAGGCGGTCACTTCCTTCGAGGCCGCGTCGTCGGCCACGACCACCCGGCGCATCAGCTCCACCAGTGTCCGGCGCTCCTCTGTGGACAGCACGCCCAGCGACTCCTCCTGCGAGCGGTGCGCCACCTCCTGCAGGCGGCGCACCAGCGCCATGCCGGACTCGGTCAGGGCGGCGCGCTGACGCCGCCGGTCGGCGGGATCGCGTTCGCGGCGGACGTAACCGCGTTGCTCCAGCAGGTCCAGGTAGCCGACGAGGTGGCTGCGGTTGAGCCTGAGCCGGTCGGCGAGCGCGTGCTGTGCCAGCGGCCCGAAGTCCGACAACCCGGTCAGCACGGCGAAGTGCGGCAGCCGCAGGTCGTGCTCGGCCAGTGCGGCGACCAGCCCGCGGTGCCCGATCCGCGCGACGTGGCCCGCCAGGTACGAGGGCAGGGCCAGCAGGGTCGGCGGGCGCGTCTCGCGGTCGTCCATGCGGTCGATCCTACCTTCTGGACGTAATCATGTCGTCGTGTAATCATTACGTCATGACACGAAGTTCCGCACCCTTCGCCGCGCTGCTGATCGCGGTGCTGTCGTTCTCGTTGCTGCAGACCATGCCGGTGCCCGCCCTGCCGACGCTGCAGGCCGAGTTCGGCACCTCCACCACCACCGTCTCCTGGGTGCTGAGCGCCTTCCTGCTCACCGCGTCGGTCGCCACCGGGCTGCTCGGCCGCCTCGGCGACATGTTCGGCAAGCGCCGCGTGCTGCTCGCCTGCCTCGCGGTGTCCGCGGCCGGCACCCTGCTCGCGGCGCTCGCCCCGTCGATCGGCGTGCTGATCGCGGCCCGCGCGATCCAGGGCGTCGGCGCGGCGACCTTCCCGCTGGCCTTCGGCATCGTGCGCGACGAGTTCCCCCGCGAACGGGTGCCGGTCGCGATCGGCTGGATCAGCTCGACCTTCGGCATCGGGTTCGGCGTCGGGCTGGTGATCCCCGGTCTGATCGTGGACGCGCTGAGCTGGGAGTGGATCTTCTGGCTGATGTTCGCGGTGATCGTCGCCGGCATCGCCGCCGTCGCCGCGTTCGTGCGCGAGTCGCCGGTGCGCTCGCCGGGCCGCGTCGACTGGGCGGGCGCGCTGCTGCTCACCGGCGGCCTGGTCGCGCTGCTGCTGGCGATCAGCGAGGGCCGGGTGTGGGGCTGGGGCTCCGCGGCGATCATCGGGCTGTTCGCGGCCGCCGTGGTCCTGCTGGTCGTGTTCGCGCTGGTGGAAAAGCGCCTGGCCCAGCCGTTGATCGACATCGGGTTGCTCGGCCGTCCCGCGGTGCTGACGTCCAACATCACCGCGCTGATCATCGGCTTCGGCATGTACGGCGCGTTCACGCTGGTGCCGCTGCTCGTCGAGACGCCGCCGCAGGCCGGGTACGGGTTCGGCGCGTCGGTCACCGAGGCCGGGTTGTTCATCATCCCGATGGCCGTGACCATGCTGTTCGCCAGCCCGCTCGCCGGGCGCATCGGCGCGAAGGCAGGGTTCAAGCTCCCGCTGGTGCTGGCGTGCGTGATCGGCGCGGCCGGGTTCGTGCTGTTCGCCGTCGCGCACGGCGAGCCGTGGCCGATCTACCTCGGCAACGGGATCCTCGGCATCGGCGTCGGGTTCGCCTTCGCCTCGCTGGCCAACCTCGTCGTCGGCGCGGTCGACCCGCGCCAGACCGGGGAGGCGACCGGCATCAACACGATCATGCGCACCATCGGCGGCACCTTCGGCGCGCAGATCGCGTCGACCATCGTCACCGCCGAGGTCGTCGCGGGCACCCGGTTCCCGGTGGAATCCGGCTACACCACGGCGTTCGTGCTGTCCGCGATCGCGATGGGCGTGGCGGCGCTGGTCGCGCTCGCCGGCCCGGGACGGCTGGTGCCCGCCCCCGCGCCACGCGAGATGGCCGCTCGATGACCGACTACGGGCACGACCTGCTCTTCGGCGCGGTCCTCACCCCGGCCACCGGACGACCGGAACTGGCGCTGGACCTCGCGCGGGTCGCTGACCGCGCCGGGTTGGACCTGGTGAGCGTGCCGGATCACCCGTACCGGCCCGAGTTCACCGAGGCGTGGACGACGCTGTCGGTGATCGCCGCGCGGACCGAGCGGGTCCGGGTGTTCCCCAACGTCGCCAACGTGCCGCTGCGCCCGCCCGCGATGCTGGCCCGCGCCGTCGCGAGCCTGGGCGCGCTCAGCGGCGGCCGGGTGGACCTGGCGCTGGGCGCCGGGGCGTACTGGGACGCGATCGCCGCTGAGGGCGGGCCGTGGCGCGCGCCCGCGGAAGCGGTCGCCGCGCTCGGCGAGGCGATCGCCGTGATCCGTGCACTGTGGACACCCGGCGGCCCGGTCCACCTGCCGGGCAAGCACTACGGCCTGGACGGCGCCGAACCCGCTCCCGCGCCGGGCCGTCCGGGGATCTGGGTCGGCGCGCTCGGGCCGCGGATGCTGCGCCTGACCGGCACCCTCGCCGACGGCTGGCTGCCGAGCATGACCCGCATCCCGCCCGCTGATCTCCCCGCCGCCAACGCCGCCGTCGACGCGGCCGCGGCGGACGCGGGACGCGACCCGGCCGCGATCCGCCGTCTCTACAACCTGTCCCCGCCCGCGCTCGGCTCGCCGCGCGGCTGGCCCGAGCGGCTCGCCGACCTGGCCCTCACCCACGGCGTGAGCGGGTTCCTGCTGCCGGCCGACTCCCCGGGCCTGCTGCAGCTCTTCGCGACCGAAATCGCCCCGGCGGTGCGCGAACTGGTCGCCGCCGCGCGGGACGGGCGCGGACCGTCGCCCGCGCCGCTGGCCGCCCGGCCCACCCCGGACGACGGTTTCCGGCTGAGCGCCGAACGGGTCTGGGACGAGGACGACCGCCCGTCGGCTCCCCGACCGGACCCGCGGCGCCGCTACGACGACCGGGAACAGGCCGCCGGGCAACGGCTGATCGAGGTGCACGACCACCTGCGCGCCGAGCTCGGGCAGCTGCGCGACCTGCTCACCGAGGTGGCCGCCGGGACCCTCGACCCCGGCGCCGCGCGCTCCCGCCTGCACACCCTCACCCTGCGGCAGAACAACTGGACGCTCGGCGCCTACTGCGAGTCCTATTGCCGCGTGGTCAGCATTCACCACCAGCGCGAGGACTCCGACGTGTTCCCCGCGCTGCGCCGGTTCGAGCCCGGGCTCGCCCCGGTGCTGGACCGGCTGGCGGACGAGCACCACGCCATCCAGGCCCTCGTCGAACGGGTCGACGCGGCACTGGTCGCGTTCGTCGGCACCGACGGCGACATCACCGCGCTGCACGCCGCGCTCGACCTGCTCACCGACGCGCTGCTGTCCCACCTGTCCTACGAGGAGCGCGAGCTGACCGAGCCGCTCGCCCGGCTGTGGGGCCGCGATCCGGGTGGCGGAGATGGCCTGGTCTGAGCCGCCGGCGTCACACTCGCAGCCTGGATTCGATGTCGAGCGTGTACTCCTGGGGGCCGACCGCCTCCAGCACGGTCGCCGGCGTGCGGTTGACCGAGGAGCCGGAGAAGATCGTGCGCGTTTACGGGGGCGCCGGCAGCGTTTTCAGGACGATCTTCCCGAACCGGCTCAAAGCCCACCTCCCAGCAGTAAGGGCAGGCTTTCCTTCTCACGCTCGGGCAGTCAAGTGTTCGCCGTCCGGTCGCCGCCGCGACGCTTGCCGTACCCGCGGCGGGATCAGGCTGACCGCCATGACAGCCCTGAACCGTCGCGGGTTCCTGCAGCTGGCGGGCGGTTCCGCCGCCCTGTCCGCGCTCGCCCCGAGCATCGCCCGCGCCGCCGCCATCCCCGCCGGACACCGCACCGGCACCCTGCGCGACATCGAGCACGTCGTCGTCCTGATGCAGGAGAACCGTTCGTTCGACCACTACTTCGGCTCGCTGCGCGGGGTGCGCGGCTTCGGCGACCCGCGCCCGGTGACCCTGCCCAGCGGCAAGTCCGTGTGGCACCAGTCCGACGGGACGCGCGAGGTGCTCCCGTTCCGGCCCGAGGCGCGGAATCTCGGGCTGCAGTTCCTGGAGGACCTCGACCACAGCTGGGAAGGCGGCCACGCCGCGTGGAACCAGGGCCGCTACGACCGCTGGATCCCGGCGAAGACGGCGACCACGATGGCGTACCTGACGCGCGAGGACATCCCGTTCCACTACGCCCTCGCCGACGCGTTCACGATCTGCGACGCCTACCACTGCTCGCTGATCGGGCCCACCGATCCGAACCGGTACTACATGTGGAGCGGCTACACCGGCAACGACGGCGCCGGCGGTGGCCCGGTCATCGACAACGACGAACTCGGCTACAGCTGGACGACCTACCCGGAACGACTCGAAGAAGCCGGCGTGTCGTGGAAGATCTACCAGGACGTCGGCGACGGCCTCGACGCCGAGCACAGCTGGGGCTGGATCAGCGACGCCTACCGCGGCAACTACGGCGACAACTCGTTGCTGTACTTCGACAACTACCGCAACGCTAAGCCGGGCGACCCGCTGTACGAGAAGGCGCGCACGGGCACGAACGCCGCGAAGGGCGAGGGGTTCTTCGACATCCTCACCGCCGACGTGCAGGCGGGCCGACTGCTCGCGGTGTCGTGGATCGTCGCGCCGGAGGCGTTCACCGAGCACCCGAACTGGCCGGCGAACTACGGCGCCTGGTACATCGCGCGGGTCCTCGACGCGCTCACCGCGCACCCGGAGGTGTGGAGCCGGACGGCGCTGTTCATCACCTACGACGAGAACGACGGGTTCTTCGACCACGTGGTGCCGCCGTACCCGGACCGGTCCACTGTGGACCTCTCCGGCGAGCTGCTGGACGGTCAGCCGTACGGGCTGGGCCAGCGGGTGCCGATGCTGGTGGTGTCGCCGTGGAGCAAGGGCGGCCGGGTGTGCTCGCAGGTGTTCGACCACACCTCGATCGTGCGGTTCCTGGAGCGGCGGTTCGGGGTGCACGAGCCGAACATCTCGCCGTGGCGCCGGGCGATCTGCGGTGACCTGACCGCGGCGTTCGACTTCTCCCGCACGGACGCCGCGGTGCCGGGCCTGCCCGGGACGGACGGCTACTACCCGCCCGACCGCGAGCGGCACCCGGACTACGTGCCCGCTCCGCCGGCCGATCCGGCGCTGCCGCGGCAGGAACGCGGTCAGCGCCCGGCTCTGCCGCTGCCCTACGACCTCACGGTGGACGGCCAGGTGCGCGACGGCGTGCTGCGGCTGACGTTCGCCAGCCGCGGCCCGGTGGGCGCGCACTTCCACGTGACGTCGGCGGCGGGCCCGCGCGGCTACACGGTCGGCGCGGGGCAGCGGCTGAGCGACGAGTGGCCGGCGTCGTCGGAGGTCGTCGTGCACGGCCCGAACGGTTTCTACCGGCGGTTCGCGGGCGGCGGGGCCGAGGTGACCGCGCGGCCGGTCGGCGGGGACCTGCAGCTGGTGCTGACGAACCCGGGCCGCGCGACGCTGGGGGTGACGGTGACGAGCGGCTACGGCCACCGGCGGGTGGACTACCGCCTCCGCCCCGGCACGGCGGTCACCCACCTGGTCCGGACGACCGACGGGTGGTACGACGTGACCGTGAGCGCCCCCGGCGTGACCCGGCAGCTGGCGGGGCACGTGCAGACCGGACGGCTGAGCCGAACGGACCCGGCCCTCGGCGCCTGACCCACCCCCGCGGCCACCGTGTTGCGGCCGCGTCGCCAGCCGCCGGCAGGCGGGCGGCCCGTGGCGGCGGCCAGAGGCAGCGGCCACGCGGCGGCCGCCGCCGGGCGGCAGGTGGGCGGAGGCAACCGGCGTGGTGGCCAAGGGGCAGAAGGCGGCGGGCTGGCGAGGGGGCGGCGAGCTGCCGCGGGGAGCGGCAGGCTGGCCCCGGGGAGCGGCAGGCTAGCCGCGGGGAGCGGCGGGCTGACCGCGGGGGCCGACGGGTTGGCCGCGGGGAGCGGCAGGCTGCGGCTGGCCCCGGGGGCCGACGGGATGGCCCCGGGGGCCGACGGGATGGCCGCGGGGAGCGGCAGGCTGGCCGCGGGGAGCGGCAGGCTGGCCGCGGGGAGCGGCAGGCTGGCCGCGGGGAGCGGCGGGCTGACCGCGGGGGCCGACGGGCTGACCGCGAGGGCCGACGGGACAGAAGGCGGCGGGCTGACGGGGGCCGGTCCAGCCCGCCCAGGCCGCCCCCGGGCGGTCTGGACCGCCCGCCCCACGCCCGAGTGAGTGACCGAAGACCGGGCGGCTGGGGCAGAGCGGCGGGCCAGCCCGCCCAAGAGGATCGTCGACTGCCGCGCCTGGCCGAGGCATCCGGCCCGCCGTCGGCCGCCGGCGGGCGGCAGCCCGTGGGCCGGATGCCCCGGCTCGACGGGGACTGCGCCGTGGCCGCTCCGGGAGCCTGCCGCCCAGCCGGATTGCCTACTGCCGCGTCTGGCGAGACCGCCTGGCCGGCCTCCCGCGGCCCCGCCGAGCCCCGGCGGTTCGGCGGGCATGGGCATCCCACCGCGCAGCGGCGAGGCCAGCCGGGGCCGGCAGCCGGCGGACGGGCCGGGGCCGGCCGGAAGAAAGGCGAAGCGTCAGTCCCCGGCGTCGCCGAAGGCCGTTGTCAGCCGGGCCTCCAGGAAGGCCAGCAGCTCCCGGTGCCCCCGCTCGTACCCGAGGAGCTGCTCCACGAACAGCCCCTCGACCGCGGTGCCCCACAGGGTCGCCACCGCGCACACCTCGTCCTCACTCAGCGGCACGTCCCGGCGGGCGGCCTCGCCGCGGACGGCGTCCGCGAAGGTCGACCTCAGCGCGTCCAGCCGGGGCGCCAGCCGCTCCCGCAGCGCGGGCTGGTTCAGCGCCAGCGTGCACAACTCGAGCCAGATCTTGGGCCACCCCCGCGCCCGCGCGTCCCCGATCAGCAGGTCCCGATGCCGCCGCCAGCGCGCCACCAGCGGCTCCTCCCCCGCGAACGCGGCCGCGACCCCCGCCGCGTACTGGTCGCCGACCCGGTCCAGCACCGCCACGAGCACGTCGGCCATCGAGCCGAAGTGGTAGTGCACCAACGCCTGGTTCAGGCCGGCCTCGGCGGCCAGCCTGCGCGTCGTCACCGCCGCCGCCCCTTCGGTGATCAGCAGCCGCTCGGCGGCGTCGACGAGCTGCTTCTTGCGATCAGGACGCACACCCACGCCTTTCTCCGCGAACGGGTGAGGATACCGCCGGGCACCTCCCCCGCACGGAGGAAAGCGCTTTCGGCAGCCCGCGCGTCGCCGCAACCGGCCGGAACGGGGTTTGCGCACAGTAACCGGGGGGTCGCGGCTCGGGAGTGATCGCGGTACGACATGATTTCACCTCGACCAGAGCATCTATCGAGTGATCGGCGACTGTGACTCAGAGTGAGAAGAACTCCCGAGCCGCCGGGAGGGCACTTGTCGACAACCCCTGCTTGACAGGGGTGGTTGCATACGACTCTGTCGTGACGTCGCCGTCTTCGTCCCGGTCCCCAGGATTTCGTGGAGCGTCGTGAAAAACACAGATGACAAGTCAGGCGAAGGCCACCACAAGTCGATCCGAAAGCGCCTGACCGGCACCGTCCTGATCCCGAGTATCGCGCTCCTCGTCATGTGGATCGCGGGTTCCGGGTACTTCCTGGTGGACGCGATCTACGTGCGCACGGTGGCCTCCTCCGTGCAGGACGTGTCGATCCCCGCCGTCACCGCGCTCGGCGCCGTCCAGCAGGAACGCCAGCTGTCGCTGGTCTACCTGGAACGCCCCCAGGTCGGCCTGCGTGACCTGCAGGCGCAGCAGCAGTCCATCGACAGGTCGCTGACCAGCCTCCGGTCCGCCCTCGGCGAGGTGAAGAGCCTCGTGCCGGACGAGATCGGGCAGCGGATGAACCAGATGGAGGCGAGCCTCGACCAGCTCCCGGTGATCCGCGCGGAGATCAACCTGCGCACGATCTCCAAGGAGCAGGTCAACGACTTCTACAACCGCCTGCTGGACGTCTCGACCGACCTGTTCGACTCGCAGGCCCGCCTGGTGCCCGACGCCGAGTCGACCCAGGGCGGTATGACGTCGGTGGACATCTTCCGCGCCTCGGACCAGATGTCGCGCGCCGCGTCGCTGGCCTCCAGCGCGTTCGCCTCCGGCCAGTTCGCCCCGGCCGACCACCTGCAGTTCGCCCAGCTCGTCGGCAGCTACCGCAACCAGCTGGCGAAGATCGCGAGCTACATGGCCCCCGAGGCGGGGCAGCGCTACCGCGACCTCACCTCGAGCGAGCAGTGGCAGCGCCTCACCGCCGCGGAGAACTCGATCATCACGCACGGGCCGGGCGTGTTCCGCGAGAACGTCGGCGGGCTGACCGTGCGGGAGAACGACTGGCGCGACCTCACCACCGAGGTGTCCGGCCGGCTGATCAGCCTGACCGTCGAGCAGTCGGAGCTGGCCTCCGGCGCCGCGCTGGACAAGGGCAACGTCAACCTGTGGACCGTGATCATCGGCAGTGTCGTCGCCCTGCTCGCGGCGATCGCCTCGATCTGGGTCGCCGTCCGGGTGTCCCGCACGCTGGTCGACCGGACCCTGATGACGCGCCTGGAGCGCCTGCGCAACGACTCGCTGGAACTGGCCCGCACCCGCCTGCCGAGCATCGTGAACCGGCTCAAGGAGGGCGAGTCGGTCGACGTCACCGCCGAGCTGCCCCGCCTGGACCACGGCAAGGACGAGATCGGCCAGGTGGCGGAGGCGTTCAACATCGCGCAGCTGACCGCCGTCCAGGCCGCGGCCAGTGAGGCCAAGGCCCGCAGCGGTGTCAACAACGTGTTCCTCGGCATCGCCCACCGCAACCAGGGCCTGGTGCACCGCCAGCTGCAGATCCTGGACCGGATGGAGAGCCGCGAGGAGAACCCGGAGCAGCTCAAGGGCCTGTTCCAGCTCGACCACCTGGCCACCCGCGCCCGCCGCACCACCGAGAACCTCATCATCCTCGGGGGCAAGCAGCCGGGCCGCCGCTGGCGCAAGCCGGTGTGGCTGATGGACGTGCTGCGCGCCGCGGTGTCCGAGACCGAGCACTACTCGCGGGTCGAGGTGGAGAACGTCCCGCAGGTCGCGATCATCGGGTCCGCGGTCGCCGACACCATCCACCTGGTCGCGGAGCTGGTCGACAACGCCACCACCTTCTCCCCGCCCGGGTCGCAGGTCCACATGACCTCCACCCTCGTCGCGCGCGGCGTCGTGGTGGACGTGGCCGACCAGGGTCTCGGCATGAAGGACGACGTCCGGGAATGGGCCAACCGGATGATGTCGGAACCGCCCGAGTTCGACGCGATGGCCCTGAAAGCCGACTCCAGCCTGGGCCTTTTCGTGGTCGCGCGGCTGGCGGCCCGGCTCGGCCTGAAGGTCATGTTCGACTCCTCGCGCTACGGTGGCACTCGCGCCACGATCCTGATCCCGTCGGCACTGCTCGCCAACGGGGACCAGGTCGCCGAGAACGCCGATCCGGAGTTCCGCGGCGCCCCGGCCACCACCGGGACCGACTCGCACGAGCAGGAGGAGACCGGCCGTCCGGCCGGGACGAACGGTATGGGACGACACGAGAACAACGGCGCCGCCGAGCCCGCTCGGCGGGTCCCGGCGGAGCTCCCCTCGGGACGGCACGCGGAACCGGAACCGGAGACGGCGAGCGAGACCACCGGTGTGCAGACGATCTCGGTGTTCGAGCCGGAGCCCGCGCCGGCGCCGACGCCCTCGCCGCGCCCCAAGCGGCGCCGGGCGCCGCTGCCGCAGCGGGAGCCGCAGCAGAACCTCGTCGCCCAGCTCCGTGACGACCCGGAGTCGGACGCCACCGATTACCACGAGTTCTCCGGTCGGACCCGCAACACGCTCTCGGCGTTCCACAAGGGAACCCGCCGCGGGCGCGACGCAGACGCACCGGAAGACCCCCGGGCCACCATTGACTGAGAGGGAAGTCGAACCTCATCGATGAACGAGAACGAGAACTCCAAGGTCGACCTGAACTGGCTGCTCGACGACATGGTCGACCGCGTCGTCGGGGCGCAGCACGCCGTGGTCCTCTCGGCCGACGGGCTGCTCATGGGCAAGTCCGCGAACCTGTCGAAGGACGACTCCGACCAGCTGTCGGCGATCGCGTCCAGCCTGCAGAGCCTCGCCAAGGGCGCCAGCAAGCACTTCCAGCGCGGGCCGGTGCTGCAGACCCTCATCGAAATGGCCGAGGGTTACCTCTTCGTCTGCGCGGCGGGTCAGGGCGCGTGCCTGGCGATCCTCGCCGAGGAGACGGTCGACGTCGAGATGATCGCCTACGAGATGAGCCGCCTCGTCAAGCGCGTCGGTGACTACATGACGTCGGCTCCCCGGGATGCCGCGAGGTTCGTTCCGGAGCACAACTGATGGCGGACGACCAGTGGTACGACGAAGCGGCCGGGCCGCTGATCCGGCCGTACGCCATCACACGGGGCAGGATCCCGTCCGTCGACATCAAACTCGACGTGGCGACGCAGGTGATGGCCATCCGGGGCAACCACGACCCGATCGGGTTGACCCCGGAGCACCTGACGATCCTCGAGTTGTGCCAGCGGCCGTTGTCCGTCGCTGAAATTGCCGTGTACGTCAAGGTCCCTCTCGCCGTGGTCAAGGTGTTGTGCAGCGATCTGATCGAACGGGGCGCCGTGATCGTCCGTTCGCCGTCGCAGCCGGCCAAGGCCCCCGATCGCGAACTACTCCAGGCGGTGCTCGATGGCCTCAACAAGCTCTGAAGAAGGGGGCGTCATCCCGACGCCCGTCAAGATCGTCATCGCGGGCGGCTTCGGCGCCGGCAAGACCACCATGGTCGCGTCGGTGAGCGAGATCGTCCCGCTGTCCACCGAGGAGGTGATGACGGAGGCCAGCACGGGCGTCGACGACCTCACCGGGGTGGAACGCAAGACCACCACCACGGTCGCGCTGGACTTCGGCCGCATCACCATCTCCCCGCAGACGGTGCTGTACCTGTTCGGCACGCCAGGGCAGGACCGGTTCTGGTTCATGTGGGACGAGCTCGCGCTCGGCGCCATCGGCACCGTGGTGCTGGTCGACACGCGACGCCTGGACTCCAGCTTCGCGGCGATCGACTTCTTCGAGCGGCGCAAGATCCCGTTCATCGTGGCGGTCAACTGCTTCGAGGACTCGGACGACTACGAAGAGGACGAGATCCGCAAGGCGCTCGCCATCGCCCCCGGAGTGCCGGTGATGTTCTTCGACGCCCGTTCGCGGGAATCGAGCAAGCTGGCGCTGATCCGGTTGGTGCGGTACGCGATGAGCCGGCTGCCCGCCGAGTCGGAGCTGGCTCGCGCCTGACCTTTTGCCCGGGATAAGAAGGGCCACCCCGTTCTTCGGTGACGGGGTGGCTCTTTTTTTGGCGCCGCTACACGGGTATCTACTGCATCGGCTTCGCTTCGCTACGCCCGGATGAAAAGAAGCCCCTTCCGAACCCGATCTCTCAGTGTTCGGTTGCCGAGACACCGCGTCAAGGCGGGAAAGAGTACCTTGACCCGGTGGCTCGGCAACCGATTTGGCTGGGGATCGGGTCGCGGGAGGGGGATGGTCCGTGGGGTGGTTCCGTTTCGTTGCCGGCCTGCCAGACGCAAGCCGGCAACGCACAGCGCCTACGAAACCGCCCGGGGCACCTGCCGCAGCTTCAGATTGAAGTGCCGCAACAACTGCGGCGCATGCGTGACCCGGTACTCCGGCACCGATTCCGGATTCTTCGCGATCGAGGCCAGCACGTCAGCCACGTACTCCAGGTGCGCCAACGTGTACGTCCGCCGCGGGATGGCCAGTCGCACCAGCTCGAACGGCGCTGGGGAGATCAGGTTGTGCTCGTCGTCGAAGGTGCCCAGGTACAGCGAACCCAGTTCGGCGCACCGGATGCCGCCCGCCAGGTACAGTTCGCACGCCAGCGCGTGCCCGGGGAAGCCGTGCGGCGGCATGTGCTGCAGCAACCGCCCGGCGTTCAGGTACAGGCCGTGCACCCCGGCGGGCTGCACGATGTCCACACCGGCCTCGTTGATCAGCCGGGCGAAATGGGCAGTCTCCTCGGCGCGGTTGCGCAGGTAGTCCGGGTCCACGACCTCCCGCAGGCCCTGCGCGACGCGCTCCAGGTCGTGCCCGCCCAGGCCGCCGTAGGTGCGGAAACCCTCGGTGGCGATGAGGATCGCCTCGCACTGCTTGGCCAGCTGCTCGTCCCGCACGCCGATCGCCGCGCCCATCGGCGAGATCGCGTCCTTCTTCAGGCTGGCGACGAAACCGTCGGCGAGCGCGAACGTCTCCTGCGCGACCTCCTTCGGCGTCTTGCCCGCGTAACCGTCCTCGCGCTGGATGATCAGCCACGAGTTCTCCGCGAACCGCGCCGCGTCGAGGAAGAACGGGACCCCGAACCGGTCGCACAACGCGCGCACGGCCTTCAGGTTCGCCATCGACACCGGCTGCCCGCCGCCGCCGTTGTTGGTGATCGTGATCAGCACCTGCCCGACCCGCGGACCGTCCGGGCCGGACAGCGTCTCCTCGAGCGCGCCGAGGTCGATGTTGCCCTTGAACGGATCCCGGCTGTCCAGGTCGGCCGCTTCCGGGCAGGGCAGGTCCCGCGCCTCGGCGCCGGCCAGCTCCACGTTCGCCCGTGTGGTGTCGAAGTGCGTGTTGGACAGCGAGATATGCCCCGGCTTCAGCGCGGTGGAGAACAGGATCCGCTCCGCCGCCCGGCCCTGGTGCACCGGGAACAGGTGCGGGAACGAGGTCAGGTCCTCCAGCGCCGACTTGAACCGGAACCACGAGTCGGAACCCGCGTAGGAACGGTCGGCCGCCGCCGCGCCGGCCTCCTGCGCGGCGGACACCGCGCCCGTGCCGGAGTCGGTCAGCAGATCGATCGTCACCATGTTCGCAGGCAGGTCGAACATGTTGTAGCCGGCGCGGGCGAGCGCTTCCTCCCGCTCCTCCCGGGTCGTGATCGGTATCGCCTTGACAACCTGCACCCGGTACGGCGGGAACGACTTCATGCTGGCTTCTTCCTCCCAGTTCAGAACGTGGCCGAGGCGCTGACCCGCCCGCGGGGCGCCTGCACGGCGTAGGCCTCGGACGAAAGATATACCGTCGTTCCCGACCCGAACCGGCCGAGACGCAGGGAGACGTGCGCGATGAGCCCCACACCGGCCGCCGCCGGGCGGCCGGTCACCGCGGCGATCGCCCGGTCCAGCTCCGCGGACGGCAACCCGGACCGCGCGAAGTGGGCGAGCACGTGCTCACGCGCCACGGCGTCGTCCGGGACGTAGTCGCGGATCGGCAGGTAGAGGCTGTAGTTGCCGGGACGGCCCGCGTCGGCCTCCACGAAGGAGTAACTGGAGATCAGCGGCCGTCCGGCGTACGGGCCGGAGCCGCCGCCCGCGGTGGTCAGGAAATCGCGCACCAGCAACGGGTCCACGCCCTCGACGGCTCCGGCCGCTCGCTCCACCGTGCCCGAGTCCGCCGAGTCGTGCGAGATGTACAGCTTGACCCGGGACAGCGGCCCGTCGTCGAGGTCGAGCGCGAAGAACGAGAACTGGTCGGCGGCGCCGCGCCGGAGCGCGTACTCGGTCACGGTGTCGTACGCGTCGCTCAACCCGAGGCGCCGCAGCCCTTCCGCGACGAGCCCGCGCGCCGCGCCCTGGCCGCGCACCTGCGGGTTGAAGTAGACCTTCAGCGCCGGCGCCCGGCCGGGCCGCAGGATCACCGAGAACCACAGCGCGAACTTTCCCTGCGGCCGGTCGACGAGGAACAGGTCCTCGACCGCGGCGAACCGGTCCAGCCGAAGGTCCAACCGTTGCGCCATGTGGGTGAGAAAGCGCTTCGCCGCCTCGATGTTCGATGCGGGGCCAGGGTTTTCGGCTATGGTCTCGCCGAGGATCCGCACCGCGCGGTCGCCGCTCTCGTCGAACGCGACGGAGAACTCCACGGGGGTCGCGTCGTCCGCGACGTCCGAGGGCCACAGCGGCGGCTCGGTCAGCGGGCGGCGGCCCGCCGCGCCGAGGAGTTCCCGCAGCACGTCGACGGCATCGCGGCCGCCGTCGGGAAAGCCTGCCACCCTGCAGAGTTCTCCGAGCTGTCTCCGGGCATGGTCGAATAGGGTCACAGGGGCGACGTTCACACTCACTCCGACGGTCTGGCGAGCAACTGCTCGACTAGGCGGGGGACAGACCGTCGTCCAACATAACGTCATCTTTCCGGCAAGACGTACCGCTGGAGGAGTGATCTTGGCCGCACGGTCAGTCACCACACGCCGCTGTCCTCCTGGTTCGCTGCCACGGCACAGTTTTCGCGATCGGCCCGAGCGCAACCGCCGCCACGGCAACCAATCCCACCCGGCGCAACCTGGGAAAACGCTTACCGGGTGCGATTCACGTCACTGTGTACCATACCGTCCACAGTAGACAAACAGGAGTAGCGCGGTAACGACCGTTCGGCCGGAGGCCGGTAGCGACCACCCGTCTAGAACAATGTTCACCTGATCAGCGGAGTGTCACGAATGGCCTCGTTGGCCCGGAACACGGCCTCAGCGGGGCACGGTGAGCACCAGCGCGGCCGTGTCATCGGTGACCCCCTCGTCGAGGTCCGACAGCAGCCGTCCGAGGCGGTCGACGATCGCGTCCGCGTCCAGGCCCGCGAAGCCCGACGCCACGCTCGCCAGCCGCCCCTCGCCGACGAGCGCGCCCCGCGCGTCCCTGGCCTCGATCAGCCCGTCGGTGTAGAGGAACAGCGCCTCGCCCGGCGCGAGGCGGGCGACCGCGGTCGTCACGCACGCGTCCGGGAACACCCCGAGCAGCCGGCCGCCCGGCGTGTCCATGGGGTGCACCGTGCCGTCCGCCGCGATCCGCAGCGCGGGCGGGTGGCCACCCGCGGCCAGTTCCACCCGGAACCCGTCGCCGTCCGGCTCGAGCAGTCCGAACAGGACGGTGCAGAAGCGGCCCTCGGGAGCACGGTAGTCCTGCAGCAGCACCGCGTTCAGGGTGCGCAGCACCGAGCCGGGGTCGGGCTCCTGCACCGCCGCCGCCCGCAGCGTGTAGCGCGCGAGCGAGGTGAGCACGGCCGCCTCGGCGCCCTTGCCGCACACGTCGCCGATGAAGAACGCCCACCGGCCGGGACTCAGCGGGAACAGGTCGTAGAAGTCGCCGCCGATCATCTCGGTCGGCGCGGCCCGGTAGTACCCGGCGGCACGCAACCCGGGCACGTCGGGCAAACCCGGTGGCAGCAGGGTCTCCTGGAGCGTCCGGGACAACCGGGTCAGCCGCTCGCGCTCCCGGTCGGCCTCCTCCCGCGTCCGCAGCAGCTCACGCTCGTAGGCGCGCCGGTCCCGGGCGTCGAACACCGTGGTGCGGATGCCGGTGACCCCGTCCGGCCCCGCGCGCAGCGTCGAGTTGACCAGCACCGGCAGCCGCGTGCCGTCGGCGGCGACCAGGTCCAGTGCGATCTCCCGCACCTCGGACTGCATGCGCAGCAGCGGCGCGTAGTGCGTCTCGTGGTAGAGCCGCCCGCCCGCGGTGAGCAGGTCGCTGAACCGGCGGCCGGCCAGCTCCTCCGCCCGGTAGCCGAGCCAGTTCAGGAGGGTGGCGTTGACCCGCACGATCGTCCCGTCGAGCCGGGCCGAGAGGTACCCGCAGGGCGCGTTGTCCCACAGGTCCTCGGCGGCGGCCCCGGGCAGCACGGCCGGCTCCGTCACCGCGTCCCGCGGCGGGCCAGGAACGCCCCGATCGCCGCCGTGGTCAGGTCCGGGTCGCTCAGGTGCGGGCAGTGCCCGTTGACCTCCAGCACGACCAGTTCGCTGTCCGGCAGCTGCTCGTGCACGTACTCGCCGACCGGCACCGGCGCGATCGCGTCGTGGCGGCTCTGCAGGACGAGGCTGGGCACGGGCACCTTCGCGAGGTCGTCCCGGTTGTCGGACAGGAACGTGACGCGCGCGAACTCGCGGGCGATGCGCGGGTCGGTGCGGCAGAAGCTGTTGGTCAGCTCGGCGCCGAGGTGGGGCCGGTCCGGGTTGCCCATGATGACCGGGGCCATCGCCGCCGACCAGCCCAGGTAGTTGCTGTCCAGCGACTCGAGCAGCTCGTCGATGTCGGGCCGGGTGAAGCCGCCGGTGTAGCCGTCGTCGTCGAGGTAGCACGGCGACGGGCAGACCATGACCAGCCCGGCGAACCGCGACGGCTCCCGCGCCGCGGCCAGCACGCCGACCATCGAGCTGACCGAATGGCCGACGAACACCACCTCTTCGAGGTCGAGCTCGGCGCAGATCTCCAGCACGTCGTCGGCGTAGCCGTCCAGCGTGGCGTAGCGCTCGGGCCGCCAGGCGCCCAGGTCGGAGCCGCCGGCGCCGACGTAGTCGAACAGCACCAGCTGGTAGTCCGGTTCGAAGGCGGGCGTGACCAGGCGCCACATCGCCTGGTCGCAGCCGAACCCGTGGGCGAACACCATCGGCTGCCCGCCCGGCCTCCCCGCCACGGTCACCGCGTTCCTCGTCCGGATGTCCACCGCCGCCAGCGTAGCCGCCGCGGGCCGGGACGGCCGCCTGATCAGCCGAAGCGGCGGCGGACCTCGCCCTTGAGGATCTTGCCGGAGCCGGTCGTGGGCAGCCGGTCGGTGAACTCGACCGACTTGGGCACCTTGTACCCGGCCAGCCGGGTGCGCAGCCAGGCCAGCAGCTCGGCGCCGTCGATGCGGCTGCCCGCGGCGGGCACGACGACCGCCTTGCCCACCTCGCCCCAGCGCGGGTCCGGCACGCCGATCACGGCGCACGCCTCCACCCCCGGGTAGCCGTACAGCTCGTTCTCCACCTCGGCCGGGTAGATGTTCTCCCCGCCGGAGATGATCATGTCCTTGAGCCGGTCGACGACGTGGAAGTACCCGTCACCGTCCACAGTGGCCACATCTCCGGAGCGGAACCACCCGTCGCGCAGCACCTCGGCCGTCGCCTCCGGCCTGCCCCAGTAGCCCTTCATCACGTTCGGCCCGCTGACCACGATCTCGCCCTTCTCCCCCGGCGGCACCGGCTCGCCGGACGGGCCGGCCACCCGCACGTCGGTGAAGAACGACGGCACCCCGGCCGAGCCGATCTTCTCCGCGACGTGCGCGCGGTCGAGGACCAGCACGCCCGGCGCCGCCTCGGTCATCCCGTAGCCCTGCACGAACGCGAGCCCGCGGTCGAGGTAGCGGCCGGCGAGGTCGGCGGGCACCGGCGCGCCGCCGCACAGCAGGGTCCGCAGGCTGGACAGGTCGGTGCTGCGCCACCGCGGGTGCGCGGCGATCGCCTGGTACATCGTGGGCACCCCGAACACGAGCGTGACCCGCTCCTGTTCCACCGCGGACAGCACGGCGCCGGGGTCGAACGCGGAGTGCAGGATCACCGTGCCGCCCTTGAGCAGGGTGGGCAGGCACACCATGCCGAGCGCGGCGGCGTGGAACAGCGGCGCGGCGACCAGGGCCCGCTCGTCGCTCGCCAGGTCGGTCTCCACCAGGACGTTGACGCAGTTCCAGGTGAGGTTGCCGTGGGTGAGCATCGCGCCCTTGGGGCGCCCGGTGCTGCCCGAGGTGTACATCAGCAGGCACACGTCGTCGAGGCCGACGGGCAGGTCGAGCGGCTCGTCGTCCGCGGCCTCCAGCTCGCCCGCGGGCACCCGCAGCAGCCGGTCGCCGGCGAGCGCCGCGACCGTCTCCGCATGCTCCGGCGTGTGGATCAGGACCGACGCGCCGGAATCGGCCAGCGCGTGGTCCAGTTCCGGGACGCCCAGCCGGAAGTTCAGCGGCACGAACACCGCGCCGGCCTGCCCGCACGCGAACAGGGTCTCCAGGTAGGCCGGGTGGTTCGGCCCGAGGTAGGCCACCCGGTCGCCGGGGCGGACCCCGGCCTCCCGGAGCCCGTGGGCGAGCCGCGCGACGCGGCGGGACAGCTCGGCGTAGGTCAGCGCCGTCCCGCCGTGCCGGACGGCTGTCGCGTGCGGGCTCATCCTGGCGCGGCGCACCGGCCACGAGCCCAGGCCCTGGTTGCGCACTACTTCTCCGGGTCGAAGGCGCTCAGGCCGGGCCGGTAGGACTTCTGGTCGAGGAACTGGGTCAGCCCCTTGGCACGGGCGCCTGCCTTGTCGGCGAACTGCGACTGGTCGAGCTTCGCGTAGAGGTAGTCCTCGGCCTGCTCCCAGGGCATCTCCTGGGCGATCTTGTACCCGGTCTTGGCCGCGTGCAGGACCACCTGGTTCATCGACGCGAGCTTCAGCGCCACCTCGCGGGTGCGCTCCCGCAGCCGGTCGGCGGGCAGCGCCTCGTTGACCAGCCGCATCTCCGCCGCGCGGCGGCCGTCGAAGGGCTCACCGGTCATGATGTAGTACAGCGCGTCGCGCTGCGGCACGGTCGCCGCCAGCGCCCGGCTGACCACGCCGCCCGGCGGGATGCCCCAGTTGACCTCGGACAGCCCGAACTGCGCGTCCTCGTCGGCGAAGGCCAGGTCGCAGGCCACCAGCGGGGTGAACGCGCCGCCGAAGCACCAGCCGTTGACCATCGCGATCGTCGGCTTGCTCCAGTTCGCCAGCCGCTTCCACTGCCACTCCGCGCTGGCCCGCCGCACCTTGATCTGCACCGCCGTGCTGCCGGTGGCGTCGACCTCGCGGAAGTACTCCTTGAGGTCCATGCCCGCGGAGAACGACTCGCCCGCGCCGGTGAGCACCAGCACCCGGCAGCGGTCGTCGCCCTCCAGGTGGTCCAGCACCCGCACCATCTCGTCGTTCAGGGTGGGGTTCATGGCGTTGCGCTTGTCCGGCCGGTTGAGCGTGACCCAGGCGATGCCTTCGTCGAACTCCACCAGAACCGTCTCGCCCCACGGCTCCGTCCGGACCCGCCCGTTGCCGACCGCTGTGCTCATCCATCGCTCCCTATATCAGTAGTTCTGATATAGGGATAGCAAGGAACGGGCGGCTCAGTCAAGCCGGACCCGACCGGGACAATCGGGGGCATGAGGTGTCCCTGCGGGTCGGGTGAGACGTACGACAACTGCTGCGCGCCGCTGCACCGCGGCGAGTCCGCGGCGCCGACCGCCGAACGGCTGATGCGCTCGCGGTTCAGCGCGTTCGCCGTCGGGGACGTCGGGTACCTGCTCGCCAGCTGGCACCCGGACACCCGCCCGGCCACGATCCGGCTCGACCCGGACCAGCGCTGGACGCGGCTGGAGGTGCTGGCCACCACCGGCGGCAGCCCCTTCCACACGGACGGCACCGTGGAGTTCCGCGCCCACTACCGCACCCCGGACGGGCCCGGCTCGCTGCACGAGGACAGCGAGTTCACCCGGGTGGACGGCCGCTGGGTGTACACGCGGCCGCGGCGGGTAGCCCGCCGGGCATGACCGAGTTCGAACGCGAACGCGCCATGCCGGCCCCGGCGGAGCGGGTGTTCACCGTGGCCGCCGACGTGAACCGGCTCGACGAGTGGCTTCCCGGCGTGATCACCGTCCACCCGGCCGAACCCGAGGGCGTGGACGTCGATGTGCACGACCCGGCAGGCGAGTACGAGGCGCCCGGCGTGCTGGGCGCGCGCCGCGAGCAACTGCGGCTGGAGTGGGGCCGCCGCGGCAGCGCCGACTACAGCGGCTGGTTGCAGGTGTCCTCGGCCGAGGGCGGCTCCAGTTACGCCACGCTGCACCTGTCCTTCCACGGTGACCAGCCGGCCGCCCACGGCGGCAGCGCCGCCGACGACGTCGAGCGGCGGCTGGACGAGTCGCTGGACCGGCTGGCGGACCTGGTGTCGGCGGGCTGAACCCCGTCCGGGTGATACGTTTCCTGCCGATCACCCGGAAGAGGTTCGATGTCCCCCAGATCCTGGCCGCGCCCGGCGCTCGCCGTCCTCACGCTCGCGACCGGCGCCGCCGGGATCGTGACGGTTTCGCTCGCGTCACCGGCTCCCGCGCCACCCGCACCCGTCGAGGCGCGCCCGGCCGCGACGAGCGCCGCCCCACCGCCGCCGGCCACCGTCGTCGCGCCCGTCGTGGAGGTCACCCCGGCGCCGTCCGAGGTGAGCACCGTGAGCACCACGCGCACCCGCACCACGACGAGCCGCACGCGCTCGACGTCAGCCACCCGCGAAACCGACAGCGACGAGGTGGCGCGGCAGCGGGCGATGGAACCGCACCCCCGCCCGCCGCTGAGCACCTACACAGCGTCCACGGAGTGGACCGGGCCGGTGATCACGGTCGGCCCGACCTCCACGGTCCGGACGACCCGCTCCTGAGCGGCCGGATATAAGTCGTTATACGTCTTCCGGGCGCACGATCATCACCGGGCACTGCGCGTGGTGGATGAGCGCCTGGCTCGTCGAGCCCAGCAGCAGGCCGCGGAACCCGCCCCGGCCGCGGCTGCCGACCACGACCAGCTGCGCCCGGGTGCTCCAGCTCAGCAGCTGGTGCCGCGGCCGGTCCCGCGCGACGACGCGCTCCACGACGACGTCCGGGTACTTCTCCTGCCACCCCGCCAGCTGCTCGGCCAGCAGCCGCTGCGCGTCCTGCTCGATCTCGGACCAGTCGACCAGGAACGGCACCGTGCCCGGAGGGCCCGAGACGTCCGCGTCGGCCCAGACGTGCACCGCGACCAGCGGCACGCCCCGCCAGGACGCCTCCTCGAACGCTGTCCCGAGCGCGCGCTCGCTGGTGGCGCTGCCGTCGACGCCGGCCACCACGGGGCCCGTCGCCTCGTCCCGGCCGCGGACCACGACCACCGGGCAGCGGGCGTGCGCGGCGACCTCGACGGTCGTCGAGCCGACCATCATCCCGGTGAAGCCGCCGGTGCCGGAACAGCCCAGCACCACCGTGCGGGCCGTGCGCGAGGCCTCGATCAACGCGACCGGACCGGCTTCGTGCAGCTTCCCGGCGGTGATCGTCAGCTCGGGCCCGCCGGCCTCCCGCGCGGTGCGCTCCGCGGCGGCGAGCAGGTCGTCGGCCGCCTTCACGAACGCTTCATAGGCCTCGCGCAGCACCGGCAGCCCGGCACCGTAGAAGCCGGCCATCGGGGCGAACCCGTGCACGATGTGCAGTGGCTCGTGCCGCCGCGCGGCCGTGCCCGCCGCCCAGCGCAGCGCCCGGTCCGCCTCGTCGGAACCGTCCACGCCGACGACGATCGCGTTGCTGTCCATCAGTTCCTCCACCCGGTCGGTCCGGAACCGACGCTAGGCGAGCGCACCCGCCGACGCAGCGGGCCATGGTCACCCGCGGCGGGGACTTCCGGCCCTCACCCGGCCGCGGCGATGGCCTCCCGCACCATCTCCGGCGCGACGTCCGCGGCCCGCTCGCGGAACCCGCTCGCGTACAGCCCGTCGATGATCAGCCACACCCGGTCCGCCAGGCCCTCCGGATCGGCCGCGCCGGTCTCCCGCGCCAGACGGCCGACGAGCTCGCGCGTCTGCTCCAGGTACTCCCGCGCCATCCGCTCCGGCTGTTCGTCACCGCCAGGGAACTCGGTGAGCAGGTTGCGGAACGGGCAGCCGCGGAAGTCCGGGCGCCGCAGCCGCCCGGCGATCTCCTTGACCAGCGCCACCAGCCGGTCGGCCGGGTCGTCGCCCGCCTCGCGCAGCGCCGCGGTTTCGGCGCGGTCGCGCCACTCGCGGAACCGGTCGAGGTAGGCCGCCACCAGGTCGGTCTTGCTGGGGAAGTGCGCGTAGAGCAGGTTCTTCCCGCAGCCGACCTCGCCGATGATCCGGCTCATCCCGACCGCGCGGACCCCCTCGGCGTAGAAGAGCGCGGTCGCCACGTCGAGGATCCGCTCGCGAGTTCCCGGTGCTGCCGTGCGTGCCATGTGTCGAGGATAACGGACCGATCGGTCCGCGCGCCGTTGACAGGTCTGTGATCAGCGGCGCATGCTCGGACCGACCGGTCCGGGACCGATCGGTCCGCAGAAGGGAGCACACCATGAGGGACGCCGTCATCGTCGAGGCCGTCCGCACCCCCGTCGCCAAGGGCAAGCCGACCGGCGCCTACGCCGCGGTGCACCCCGTCGAGCTGCACGCCCACGTGCTGCGGAGCGCGGTGGAACGCGTGCCCGGTCTCGACCCGTCCGAGATCGACGACGTGATCGGCGGCGCCGTCGGGCAGGTCGGCGAGCAGAGCGGGAACACCACCCGGTTCGCGGCGCTGGCCGCGGGCTTCCCCGATTCGGTCGCCGGCGTCACCGTCGACCGCCAGTGCGGCAGCAGCCAGCAGGCGCTCAGCTTCGCCGCCCAGGGGATCGTCGCGGGCGCCTACGACATCGTCGTCGCCTCCGGTGTCGAGTCGATGAGCCACGTGCCGATCGGCAGCTCGGCCAACGTCGACGGCGTGCGCGCCGACGTGTGGGGACCCTCGGTCGAGAAGCGCTACCCCGGCGGGCTCATCCCGCAGGGCGTGGCCGCCGAACTGATCGCCCGCAAGTGGGGCCTGTCCCGCACGCAGCTGGACGAGTTCGCGGTGACCAGCCACCAGCGGGCGGCCGCGGCGTGGCGTGACGGCCACTTCGCCGGTCAGGTCGCGCCGTTGAAGGTCACCGCCGCCGACGGCACGGTCACGCAGCTGGACGTCGACGAGACGATCCGGCCCGGAACCAGCCTGGAGGTGCTGGCCGGGTTGCGCCCGGCGTTCGCGCACGAGCACTGGACCGCGCGGTTCGGCGAGATCGACTGGAAGGTGACCGCGGGCAACTCCAGCCCGGTCAACGACGGCGCGGCCGCGCTCGTGCTCACCACCAGCGAGATCGCGCGTCAGCGCGGGTGGCGGCCGCGGGCGCGGATCCACACCGCGACGGTCACCGGCGACGACCCGGTCTACATGCTGACCGGGATCATCCCGGCCACCGCCAAGGTACTCGCCCGCGCCGGACTGTCTATTTCGGACATCGACGCGTTCGAGGTCAACGAGGCGTTCTCCTCGGTCGTGCTCGCCTGGCTCGCCGAGACCGGCGCGGATCCGGCGAAGGTCAACGTCGACGGCGGCGCGATCGCGATCGGGCACCCGCTGGGCGCGAGCGGCGCGCGGCTGGCCACCACCCTGCTCGGGGTGCTGGAGCGCACCGGCGGCCGGTTCGGCCTGCAGACCATGTGCGAGGCCGGCGGCACGGCCAACGCGACCATCATCGAAAGGATTTGAGGACAGTGGAAATCGCCGGTTCGATCGCGCTCGTGACGGGCGCCAACCGCGGTCTCGGCCGCGTGCTCGCCACCGCTCTCCTCGACCGCGGCGCGAAGACCGTCTACGCGGCGGCCCGCAACCCGGAGAGCATCACCGATCCGCGGCTGACGCCGGTCCGGCTCGACGTCACCGACCCCGCGTCGGTCGCGGCGGCGGCGGAGCTGGCGGCCGACGCCACGCTGGTGGTCAACAACGCGGGGGTGGGCAGCAACGGCTCGCTGCTGACCGCGCCGGACCTGGACGCGGCCCGGAAGGTGCTGGAGACCAACTTCTTCGGCCCGGTCAACGTCTCGCGTGCGTTCGCACCGATCCTCGGCCGCAACGGCGGGGGCGCGCTGGTCAACGTGCTGTCGGTGCTGTCGTGGCTGGCGCCGCCGGTGACGGCCGACTACAGCGCGGCGAAGGCGGCGGCGTGGTCGTTCACCAACTCCGCCCGCTGGGAACTGCGCGGGCAGGGCACGCTCGTGGTCGGGGTGCACGTCGGGTACATGGACACCGACATGGCCGCGCACGTCGAGGGCCCGAAGGTGGCGCCGGAGGACCTCGCGCGGCAGGTGCTGGACGCCGTGGAGAACGGCCAGGAGGAGGTGCTGGGCGACGAGCTGAGCCGCGGCGTCAAGGCGGGTCTCGCCGGACCGGTCGCCGCGTTCGAGCGGTAACCTGCCCCGCATGGGGGGATTCCGGTTCGTGTTGCCCGTTCTGCTGTTCTCGGTGGCGGCGTGCTCGTCGCCGGCGCCGCCGCCACCGCCCGCGCCGCCTGCGGACTGCGCCCGCTACGAGAGCGGCCCGGTGGAGCCGGCGCTGGGGCACCGGGCCTTCGTGCTGACACTGACGAACTGCGGCACGGCGACGCGTGCCGTGTCCGGCTACCCGGACGTCCAGGTCCTCGGTCCGGAGGGCGAGGTGCTGGACGTCCGGGTCGAGCGGGGCTCGTCCTACATGGCGATCGACCCCGGGCCGGGAACGTTCGCGCTGGCGCCCGGGAAGTCGCTGGTGACGGTGGTGTCCTGGGCGAACACGGTGACCGACGGCGAGATCGTGACCGGCTCGGCGCTCACCGTCGCGTCGAAGCCCGGCGAAGCGCCGCGACAGCTGCCGGTGGAAACGGACCTGGGCACGACGGGCGAAATCACGGTGACCGCCTGGGCGACGGAGCTGGCGCGCTAGATCCTCACCTCGTCGTGGGCCACCGTCCACGCGCGGGCCTGCTCGCTGATCGTCACACCCAGTCCGGGCCGGCCGGAGAGGTGCATGCGCCCGCCCGAGATCTCCAGGTGCTCGTCGAACAGCGGGTCCAGCCATTCGAAGTGCTCGACCCACGGCTCGCGCGGGTAGGCGGCCGCCAGGTGGATGTGGACCTCCATCGCGAAGTGCGGCGCGAGCCCGAGGTGCGCGTGGTCGGCCAGCGCCATGACCTTGAGGAACTGGGTGATGCCGCCGACGCGCGGCGCATCGGGCTGCACGATGTCCGCGCCGCGGGCCCGGATCAGCTCGGCGTGCTCCCCCGCGCTCGCGAGCATCTCGCCGGTCGCGATCGGCGTGTCGAACGCCGCCGACAGCTGCGCGTGCCCCTCGAAGTCGTAGGCGTCCAGCGGCTCCTCGATCCACACCAGGTCCAGCGGCTCCAGCGCGCGGCACATGCGCCGCGCCGCCGCGCGGTCCCACTGCTGGTTGGCGTCGACCATCAGCGGGACGTCGCCGATCTTTTCCCGGACCGCCGTCACCCTGGCCAGGTCGACCTCGTGCGACGGGTGGCCCACCTTGATCTTGATGCCGCCGATGCCCCGCTCGACCGACTCGGCGGCGCGCTCGACGACCTCCTCGATCGGCGCGTGCAGGAACCCGCCGGAGGTGTTGTAACACCGCACCGAATCCCGGTGCGCGCCGAGCAGTTTCGCCAGCGGCAGCCCGGCCCGCTTGGCCTTGAGGTCCCACAGCGCGACGTCGAACGCCGCGATCGCCTGCACGGACAGGCCGCTGCGGCCGACCGACGCGCCCGCCCACACCAGCTTGTCCCAGATCTTGGCGATGTCACTGGGATCCTCGCCGAGCAACACCGGCGCGATCTCACGGGCGTGCGCGAACTGGCCGGGGCCGCCCGCCCGCTTCGAGTAGCCGAACCCGACGCCCTCCAGACCGTTCTCGGTGGTGATCTCGGCGAACAGCATCGCCACCTCGGTCATCGGCTTCTGCCGCCCGGTGAGGACCTTCGCGTCGCTGATCGGGGTCGCCAGCGGCAACGTCACGGACGAGATCCGAACCCGGCTGATGCGGTCGAGGGTGGCGCTCATGCGGTCTTCTCCCTGGTGTCGAACTCGATGCGCTTGATCTTGCCCATCACGGCGAACCCGATGAGGGCGAGGACACCGTGCGCGGCGACGAACCACAGTGCGGTGTCGAAGGAACCGGTCGCCTGCACGGTGTAGCCGATGACGATGGGCGTGACGATGCCCGCCGCGTTGCCGAAGGCGTTCATCGTGGATCCGACGAAGCTGGTTGCCTGCGGCGGCGCGATGTCGGTGGTGATCGCCCACCCGAGGGCGCCGAGGCCCTTGCCGAAGAACGCCAGCGTCATGATCGCGACGATCAGCGCGCTGCTGTCGGTCAGGCTGCACAGCGCGATGCTGGTGGCCAGCGCCATCCCGGTCACGGACGGGATCTTGCGCGCCGCGGTGAGCGAGGCCCCGCGGCGCAGCAGGGCATCCGAGACGAATCCGCCCGCCAGGCCGCCGGCGAACCCGCACAGCGCGGGCAGCGCGGCCACGAACCCCACCTCCAGCAACGACAACCCGCGCCCCTCGACCAGGTAGACCGGGAACCACGTGATGAAGAAGTAGGTGAGCGCGTTGACCGCGTACTGCGAGATGTAGACGCCCCACAGCGGCCGCGTCGAGAAGATCTTCGCGATCGTGCGCCGGTCCAGCGGGGCGCGTTGTTCGGCCCGGGTGCGGGCTTCGTCGAGGTCGACCAGCGCGCCGCCGGTGGTCATGGTGTCCAGCTCGGCCGGGGTCACGCGGCGGTGGTGGCGCGGCGAGTCCATCCAGCGCGACCACACCACGGCGAGCGTCAGCCCGAGCACGCCGAGCATGATGAACACCCAGCGCCAGCCGAACTCGTGCGTGATCCACCCCATGACCGGGGCGAACAACGCGGTCGCGAAGTACTGCGCCGAGTTGAACACCGCGGTGGCCCGTCCGCGTTCGGCGGTCGGGAACCAGGTGGTCGCCACGCGCGCGTTCGCCGGGAACGCCGGCGATTCGAACACGCCCAGCAGCAGCCGGAGCGCGAACACGATGGTGACCGCGACCAGCACCGGCGTGGTGATCAGGCCGACCAGGCTGATCGCGGCGGTCACGACCGTCCACAGCGCGAGGCTGAGCGCGTAGATGCGGCGGGCGCCGAAGCGGTCCAGCAGCACGCCGCCGGGCAGCTGGCCGAGCACGTAAGCCCAGCTGAACGCGGAGAAGATGTAGCCGAGCTGGACCGTGCTGAAGCCGAGCTCGGCCGAAATGCTGCTGCCGGTGATCGACAGGCTGCTGCGGTCGGCGTAGTTGATCGCGGTGATGATGAAGATCAGGCTGAGAACCAGGTACCTGGTGGGAATGCGGCGGCGTCCGGTCGCGGTGCTCGCCACCGCCGGCGCCGTCTCGGTTTCCGACATCGTCGTCCTCCTGCGTTGGAGCGTGTCAGGAGGTTAGGACGACTCGCCGATGCCCGTCCAAGACTGTTTGGACATGGCGCGATACCCGGAGGGCATCGGGTCAGGCGAGCTCCGCCGTGAGCGGTTCGAGCGCGGTGAGCACAGTGGACAGTGCCGGGTTCGCCGACTCGCGTGCCCACAGCAGGTGCAGCTCGACCGGCCGGTCCGGCAGCCCGTCGATCTCGGCCCAGGCCACGCCGTCGATCCGCATCCGGGTCGCCGACTCGGGCACGAACGCGATGCCCCGCCCCGCGGCGACCAGCCAGATCATCGTCTGGATCTGGCTGACCGCGTGGACCACGTTGCGGTGCGCGATCGGCACGAGACCGACGACGAGGTCGTAGAAGTAGCGCGCCTTGACCGGCGAGTGCATGATCAGCGGCTCGCTGGCGAGCTCGGCCGCGGGGACCGGCCCCGCGCCCGCCAGCCGGTGCCCGGACGGCACGCACAGCACGAGCCGTTCGCGGTGCACCGGTCGCGAGGCGAAAGTGGCGGTGTCGAACGGCGGGCGCGCCAGCCCGAGGTCGATCTCGCCGTTGGCCAGCGCGGCGACCTGTTCCCCGGTGACCATTTCGGACAGTTCCACCCGCAGGTCCGGCAGCTGCCCGCCGATCGTGTTGAGCACCCGGCCGAGCACGCCGAAGGCCGACGCCCCCGTGAAGCCGATGCGGATCGAGCCCGCCTGCCCCGCGGCGATGCGCCGCGCCAAGTCCGGGGCGCGCCCGGCGAGCGCGAGCAGCCGCCGCGCGTCGACCAGGAACGCCTCCCCCGCCGCAGTGAGCCGCACGCCGCGGCTGTCCCGGTCCAGCAGCTGCGCGCCGACTGACCGCTCCAGCTTCTGGATCTGGCGGCTCAGCGGGGGCTGGGTCATCGAGAGGCGCTCGGCGGCGCGGCCGAAATGACGCTCCTCGGCGACGGCGACGAAGCCCTCGAGCTGGCCGAACGAGAACTCCATGTCGAAAAGGTATCACCGGATGCAAGAATGGTGTTGGACTGGTATCGCTCCGGGCACCTACCGTCGGGGAGCCGAACACCCCGTTCCCTGAGAGGTCACCGATGTCCTCCCTCCCCGCCGGCGGTCCGCTGGACACCGCGGTCGGCAAGGTCTTCCGCCGCGTGGTCCCGCTGTTCGTCGTGATGCTGATCTGCAACCAGCTCAACCGTTCGAACATCGGCTACGCCCAGGAGCACCTCGAAGCCGACGTCGGCATCGGTGCGGCCGCCTACGGCCTCGGCGCCGGCCTGTTCTTCATCGCCTACGCGATCTTCGAACTGCCCAGCAACATGCTGATGGAACGCTACGGGCCGAAGATCTGGCTGACCCGGATCATGGTCAGCTGGGGCCTGGTGTCCGCCGCGATGGCGTTCGTCCAGGGGCCGACGTCGTTCTACGTGCTGCGTTTCCTGCTCGGCGCCGCCGAAGCCGGGTTCTTCCCCGCGATCATCTACTTCTTCTCACGCTGGCTGCCCTCGTCGCACCGCGGCCGGGCGACCGCGTTGTTCGTGGCGGGCTCGTCGATCGCCGCCGCGTTGTCCGGTCCGCTGTCCGGGCCGCTGCTGTCGCTGCACGGCTTCCTCGGCGCGGCCGGGTGGCAGTGGCTGTTCGGGCTGGAGGGCCTGCTGTCGGTCGTGGTCGGCCTGATCGCCTACACGCGGCTGGACAGCCGGATCACCGACGCGAAGTGGCTGACCGGGCCGGAGCAGCACGCGCTGACCGCGGCCATCGAGCGGGAGGACGAGGCGCGCCGGTCCACCGCCACCGGCCGGGTGTCGCGCTGGCGCCTGCTGGTGCAGCCGCAGATCCTGGTCTTCTGCGTGATCTACTTCGCGATCCAGCTGTCCATCTACGCGAACACGTTCTGGCTGCCGAACATCGTCCGCCGCATCGAGGGCACGAACGACATCACCGTCGGACTGCTGTCGTCGCTGCCGTGGATCTGCGCGGTGGTCGCGATGTACGTGACCGGGCGCGCCTCGGACCGGCTGGGCCGCAGCAAGCCGCTGCTGGTCGGCGCGCTCGTCGTCGCCGCGGCGGGCACCTACCTCGCGGCGGTCGTCTCGCCGGTGCTCGCGCTGGTGTTCCTGTGCGTCGCGGCGATGGGCTTCAAGAGCGCCAGCCCGCTGTTCTGGACAATCCCGCAGGGCAGCGTGCACCCGCTGGCACTGGCGTCCGCGGTGGCGATCATCAACTCGCTCGGCAACCTCGGCGGGTTCGTCGCGCCCTACGGCTTCGGCCTGATCAAGGAGGCGACCGGCGAGGTGACCTGGGGCCTGTACGCCCTGGCCGCCGCGTGCCTGGCCGCCGCCGTCCTCGTGCTGTTCCTGCGCCGCGACCGGGTCGTGGCGCCCCCGGTAACCCTCCGAGACACCGTTGGAGACAAGTCATGACGTTCACCCCGACCGAGCTGGCTCGGCGGCTGGGCTCCGGCCTGCTGTCGTTCCCGGTCACGCACTTCGACCGCGAGCTGAACTTCGACGAGCCCGCCTACCGCGACAACATCGCCCGGCTGGGCAAGTACGAGGTGGCCGGACTGTTCGCGGCGGGCGGGACCGGGGAGTTCTTCTCGCTCACCCCGTCCGAAGTGGACCGTGTGGTGCGGGCCGCGGTGGCGAGCGCCCCGGAGGGCACGCCGATCGTCGCCCCGGCCGGGCAGAGCACCGCGGCGGCTGTCGAGTTCGCCCGTGCCGCCGAGCGGGCCGGCGCGGACGGCGTCCTGCTGTTCCCGCCCTACCTCACCGAGGCGCCCCAGGACGGCCTCGCCGCGCACGTGCGCGCGGTCTGCGCGGCCACCTCGCTCGGCGTGATCGTCTACAGCCGGGCCAACGCGAAGTACACCGCGGAGACCGTGGCCGGCCTGGCGGAGAGCTGCCCGAACCTGGTCGGCTACAAGGACGGCGTCGGCGACGTCGAGGCCATCACGAAGATCCACGCGCGGCTCGGCGACCGGCTCACCTACATCGGCGGGCTGCCCACCGCCGAGACGTTCGCGCTGCCCTACCTGGAGCTGGGGGTCACGACCTACTCGTCGGCGATCTTCAACTTCGTGCCCGAGTTCGCGCTCGCCTTCTACGCCGCGGTGCGCGCCGAGCGGCGCGACGAGGTGCGGCGCATGCTGAAGGAGTTCGTGCTCCCCTATGTGGAGATCCGCAACCGGAAGGCCGGGTACGCGGTGAGCATCGTCAAGGCCGGCATGACCGCCACCGGCCACCCGGCCGGGCCGGTCCGCCCGCCGCTGACCGACCTCACGCCGGACGAGCTGGCCGCGCTGACCACGCTGATCGCGCTGGTCGAGCCAATGGGGGCGGTGGCCTGATGCTGACCGGCGAGATGTTCATCGGCGCGGCACGGGTGACCGGCTCCGGCAAGGAGGTGTTCTCCCGCGACCCGCGCACCGGCGAGGAGCTGACGCCCGGTTACCGCTACGGCGGCACGGCGGAGGTCTCGCGGGCAGCGGCACTGGCCGAGGAGGCGTTCGACGTCTACCGCGCCACGGACTCGGCGACGCGGGCGGCGTTCCTGGAACGGATCGCGGACGAGATCACCGCGCTGGCCGAGCCGATCGTGGAGCGGGCGGTGCTGGAGACGGGTCTGCCGCAGGCGCGGCTGACCGGCGAGGTCGCCCGCACCACCGGCCAGCTGCGGCTGTTCGCCGCGACGCTGCGCGAGGGCAGCTGGCACGGCGCGCGCATCGACCCGGCCCAGCCGGACCGCGCTCCCCTGCCGCGCGCGGACATCCGGCAGCGGCGGGTGCCGCTCGGGCCGGTCGCGGTGTTCGGCGCGAGCAACTTCCCGCTGGCGTTCTCCGTCGCCGGTGGCGACACGGCCTCCGCGCTCGCCGCGGGCTGCCCGGTGGTGGTCAAGGCGCACGACGCGCACCTGGGCACGTCCGAGCTGGTCGCGTCCGCGGTGCGGGCGGCGGTGGTGGCGTGCGGGCTGCCGGAGGGCGTGTTCTCGCTGCTCGTCGGCGACGGGCCGGAGTTGGGCACGATGCTGGTGGCCGATCCGCGGATCCAGGCGGTCGGGTTCACCGGCTCGCGGGGCGCGGGGCTGGCGCTGGTTTCCGCGGCGGCTTCCCGGCCGCAGCCGATCCCGGTGTACGCCGAGATGAGCAGCGTGAACCCGGTGGTGCTGCTGCCGGGTGCGCTGGCCGCGCGGGGCGCGGAGCTGGGCACGGCGTTCGTCGGGTCGCTGACGCTGGGCGCGGGCCAGTTCTGCACCAATCCCGGTCTGGTGCTGGCGGTCGAGGGGCCCGGGCTGGACGAGTTCGTGTCCGCGGCGGCCGAGGCCGTGCGCGGCGACGCGGGCGGGACGATGCTGACGCTCGGCATCGCCGGTGCCTACGCCGGCGCCCGGGACCGGCTGGCCGGGCGGCCGGGTGTCGTCGAGCTGGCGCGCGGCGAGGCGGGTTCGTCGGCCGCCTGTGGTGGCGCGGCGCTGCTGACCGTCGACGGGTCGCGGTTCACCACCGAGCTGCAGGAGGAGGTGTTCGGCGCGACCTCGCTGGTGGTGCGGTGCGCCGACCAGGCCGAGCTGCTCGGCGTGGTGCGGGCACTGGCGGGGCAGCTGACCGCGACCGTGCACGCGGTGGAGTCCGACGAGCCGCTGGCCGCCGCTCTGCTGCCGGTGCTGGAGCGCAAGGCCGGACGGATCCTGTTCAACGGCTGGCCCACCGGTGTCGAGGTCGGGCACGCGATGGTGCACGGCGGGCCGTTCCCGGCGACCTCCGACTCCCGCACCACCTCGGTCGGTTCGCTCGCGATCGAGCGGTTCCTGCGCCCGGTGGCCTACCAGGACGTGCCGGCCGCGCTGCTGCCCCCGGTGCTGTGGGACGGCAACCCGGAAGGCGTGTGGCGCAGGATCGACGGCGAGCTC